>JAITVW010000081.1 GCA_031285605.1 Fusobacteriales bacterium
CAATGCGTGGTTGACCAAACAATAAGTGTAATAAATATATCGAATGGTTTGACATTAACAGGAGTTCAAGCACAAAAAGATATAGTGCAAGCCAAACGAAAAGACCCTTCATGTGGGAAAACATGTCAGGCGGAACAAAAAGTAAAAGAAGAAAAGTTAAATAAGCTTTATGAAATAACTAAAGAAGGCTATATAAGCCTAAAGAGTACAGAAGTGAGTAAATTGAATGAAAGTACTGAAATAGAAAAAGGGTTATACAATAAGATAGCTGCAATGGGCACAGCAAATATACTGGATCATATGGAAAGACAGTACACTCTTGACGACTTATATAATATATCTAAAACAAATGGAACAGAATTTTCTAAAAAAGTAGATGAATTATTACCATATTCAAGAAGCCTGGCGGATGCACAAAATCAGGCATATGCAGGGATGAGTGTGGAAGATGTAAAAAGTAAACAGATATTTTTAGAAATAATATCATCAGGAACAAATTATCTGCCAGTTTATGGGCAATTAAAAGGATTTGGAGAATTAGTAACAGGGACAGATTATATAACGGGAAGAGAGTTAGATACATTAGAGAGAGTATCTTTTATAAATAGTACAGCTAAAGGATTAGTCCAAATAGATGATTTTTTATCAGGACTGAAACCATCAAAACCAACAGAAGTAGAAATAGCAGGTATTGGAAAAGTAAAAGTAGATGATAATAATTTAGATGAATTGAATAGTAAAGTTTCGGAGGCTTCTAAAAATGATTCTTCAACTTTTAAATGGGGAAATCCTAGAAGTAAACCAACTTATGGACATACTTTTTTGGATCATGGTTCTAAAGTGAAAGATTTTCAATTAATAGATAGAGCAAGGAGTTTAGAGCATCAAGTTGGAAATTGGTCTAATGATAAAGTTGCCGCAGATTTTTTAGAGGAAATTGCAAAGAGAGGAGCAGGGACTTATGACGTGCCATTACCTAATAGTGTGCAGGGAAAAACATTTTTACCAACTGGAGTTGAATTAAAACCTGACATGGCAAGAGTTGTTGTTAAGCCTGATGGGACTATTCGAACAGCTTTTCCATATAGTAGTAATTATCCAACTTCAGCACCTAAATAAAGTAATATGGAGATGATATTATGGTAACCAGAAAAGCTATAGATAGACTTTCAAAAGAATTAGATTTGCCAAAACCAGATAAATTTTCTCAAGATTGGCAATATGAAGTAGCAGATTTAAATAGATTAGAAGAATTTGTCAGTTTTTATTTAAAGAATAAATTGAATAAAAATGAAAAATTCACTTTAATGAATATAATACTGGAATCTGCTAACGATTGCATGCAAAATGAAAGTTTAAATTGTAAAACTTGGAAAAAAATAGAGGAAATCTTAACTTATGATAGAGAGATAAATATAAAAATATTAGAATATTGGGCTTGTGAAGATGATGAGATAGAAGATTGCTTCTATATAACTCCGTTAGTAAGAAAAATAAAAGAAAAATTATAATATGAGACAGGCTCTGTAAGATCTTAATAGTTGGTAGAAGTATTAAGAAGTACAGCTAAAGGCTTAGTTCAAATAGATGATTTTTTATCAGGCATGAAACCTTCAAAGCAAACAGAGATAGAAATAGCAGGAGTAGGGAATGTTAAAGTAGACGGAAATAGTTTAGATGAATTGGATAGTAAGGTTTTGGAGGCTTTTAAGAATAAAGGCAGTTTAAACAATAATTCCAATTTAAGCGGAGCAGCAAAATTTGAGCAGGATATTAGTAAATTACCAGCTGGGGAAAGAGTAGCACAAATTAGAATTAAAGCAGATGAAGTTGCAAAAGATGCAGGATTAGTACGAGCTAAAAATATTGAATCATTAAATTCAGGAAGACGAATATATCAAGACCCGAAGACAAAGATGTATTATTCTGTAGACACACAACATGGAAGATTTGAATTATTAGACAAAAGAGGAAAGCATTTAGGAGAAGTTGATATGGATTTAAATTTTAAAGGTAAAACTGATAATTCTGGTGGACATGATATAAAAATAAAATAATAATTGGAGGAAATTTTGAAAGAAAATTTAAAAAAAGAAATAAATAATTTATTATCAGAAGGAGTAAAAAAAGAAATAAAAATTCCAATGTTAGAAATAGAAAGTGCATTAAGTTGCTTAGTTAATGAACAAAAAATAATTAATTATAATGTAGATGATTTGGATAGTAAATTAGATATAGAAAATTTACATAAACTCATCAAATTGGGAGAAGTTACAATGAGTATACGTTCCTTGATTTCTTTTTCTAAAATATTGAATTATTATTATATTGACTATTATTTTAAGTTAGAAAATTTAGATGAGAAAATATTTTATTTAGATGAGTTACGCGGAGATTTATGGGAAGATACTGTGTATGAGATTAATGGAATTTTTGAAACTTTAAAACAAAGGTTAGAAACATTAGAGTTTAATTTTTTAGAGAGAAATGAAGAAAGAGAAGTGATAAAAGATTTACCTGATCCTGAAAATAATTTCTTTTTTTCACAATTAACAATTAAAGCGATTTTGTTTTATGATATTTATAATTTATTAGAAAATTGAATATTTTGGAAATGTAACAGGAAACATTGATGGTAAATTGGTCTTATATTAATAAAAAGAATAACCTAAAAGCATTTTATTTTAAATAAATATTAAAAACATAGTGAATTAGGATGGGTAGTATCATTAGTTTGATGTTATCCTTTCCTTTTTCTTAATTTTTAAGTTTCAGAAATAGGAATTAAATGCTCCATTGATTGAAAATAGATTTAAAATGATATTGAAAGAATTGCAATAATTTCAATACTGGATATAATAGATTCGGC
>JAITVW010000161.1 GCA_031285605.1 Fusobacteriales bacterium
AAAAAAAAATAACTATTACAAAAATAGAAATAATAAAATACAAAAAATTAATAAAGGCAATTGTCGGAAACAGAGGGGATACCCTGTACAAATTCATTGATGAGTATAACAGCAGAAATCTTAAAAACATAGATGTGGAAATAAGAAGCACAATCTTAAAACATCATACATATGACACACCGGAAGAGTTTGAAATAGATTTATTTAATACGTATTTTTCCGAGCTTGCTTTAATGTATCTGGAAAGTAAAGGATATATGCTGTCTGTGGATTGGAAAGGCGAAGACAGTGAGGGTGATGTGGAGAAATTCGTTAACAGTGTTCTTACAGCCAAAGGTGAAAAAATAATATATTTTGATAATCTGCTGAAACTTCGCAAGAGAATTGCCGATGATAAAATATGTGTGTACGATTCGGATTTTCTGCTGATAAAGCTGAAATTAACAGATATGGAACTGAAAGAGAGGGGATATTCTCTCTATCTTATAAATGACAACAGTGATATATACCATATATTTATAGCCGAAACAGGAGCTGTTACCGAGGATGAAAAAATAATAAACTTTTGGGCAGCAGATGTGGATGATTACAAATATAACGGTCTGGGAAGAAAGCTGAATTCAGGCATATCTACTCACAAACTGGCTGTAGTTCAGGAAAACGGAAGCATAAAGGAAATTTTGAAAAATACGATGTTTTTTATAAATAATGAAACGGAAACAGAGCTTGAAATAGAAACAATTACTTGCGAAGATGCAGTAAAAGGCAGAATAAAAAATAATAATATTGATTATGAGATAATTTCATAGTATTTATAATTTTTCAAAATATAAATATAATTGCTTAATCCGCTGATTATTACTGTTTTATTATAAATCAGGCAAATAAACCGGAAAACTCATAAAAATTCACAGATTGGAGCAAGATAGATGTTTAAGAAAATTTCTGATAAAAATGCAGGTTCAGATGAAAATGCCGGAATAAACAAAAGATTAAAAGAGATGGCAGAGGAAAACAACGAAAGGCTTTTCGGAGATTCGGAAGAACTGTATGAAAGAATACAAAATGATCTGAATTATGTACTTGCAAAAGAAATAGGAGCAGACGAATACAGAGAACTTGACAGTATGATACAGCTTCTCATTCCGGAAGAATATGAAATCTATGAAAAAATTAAGAAGGATTTTTTCACAGATAAAAAAGAAGCAACAGAAAAAGTATTGGGACTTATTGATGCAGAAAGTATGACTTTTACAGAGTTTATTTATTTTTATCTTCAAAAAAATACAGATTCTTATTATTATGAAAATTTATCAACAGACTATGTGGAAGGACTAAAAAAGCTTTTGGACAACAAAGGCATAGAACTGGAAAATATTAACTGGGAAAGTTTGGCGGGAAAAGAGGAAGCATATGAGGAGCTTCTTATAGATATAGTTCTTTCACTGGTAAACAAAACATTAATAAGTGAAAAGAAGACACTTTTCGGAATAGACATAGGTCTGGGTTCAAAAATCTTCTATCTGAGAGAAACAGAAGTTTATGAAAAAATAAAAAAAATTGAGACTGATTTTTATTATGTGTATGACATAGAATACCTAAAAAATTTTTATACATCAATATATGAAATCATAGCAGCCCCGTTTAAAGAGCCGGAAGTTACAAAAGGAGACTTTGTGGAAGCTGTGGAAGGGGAAACAGGTATAGTAAAAGTGAAAACTCTTTTTAAAAAGGGCAATAAAGAATACGATATAAATAAAAACTTACTTAAACAGGTCTTTTAGATTTTGGCAAAAAAATATCTTTAATAATGTCAAAATAATTATATCCTGAATCATAAATATAAGGGATATTAAGGAGAGAAAAATGAAGTTTGATATAGAAAAAACGGATATAAACATATTATTAAGCATTGTGAATATGAAACTGAGAGATGATTTCAGCGGGCTGGATGATTTCAGTGCTTATTACGGCATAAAAAAAGAAGAACTGGAAAAAAGACTGAAAAAGCACGGCTATGAATACTTAGTTTCAAATAAACAGTTTATGAAAAAAGCTTAGTTCGGGGAATATTTGTAAAATCCGTAATAAAGTGAAATGAGGTATTAAATGTGAAAAATACCGGCAGAATAAAAAATGAAAACTTTCAAAGAAATATACAATTATAGAGACGGCAGGCAGATAAATGCAACAGGGCAGGATACGGGCATATGGGGAGAAGCATTAGGAAAGAGCAAAAAAAGTAAAAGCCTTAAAACCGGGAATTAATTTGGAATTTCCGGCTACTGATATCAAAGTACAATTGTATATTGTTTAAGATAAAACATTAAGTATTTATAAAATTATAGCATTTTTTAAGGAGAGTAATGAAAAATATAGTGTTAATAGGTATGCCGGCATCAGGTAAGACTACAATAGCTGAATTACTGGCTGAAAAGCTGGAAATGGAAAAATATGATGTGGATATTTATCTTGAAGAAATGGAAGGAAGGCTGATAAAAGATATTTTTTCCGAATTCGGCGAGGAGTATTTCAGAGATCTGGAAGAAAAATATACAAACGAACTTTCAGAAAAAAGCAGTATTATTATTTCTACCGGCGGAGGAGTGATAAAAAGAGAAAAAAATATAGAAAATCTGAAAAAAAACGGTATTGTTATATTTCTGGACAGAGATCCTTCGGAAATAGCGAAGGAAGATCATACATTAAGACCCCTGCTTCAGGATATTGACAATATCGAAAGGTTATACAGGGAGAGATATCACTTATATGAGGGTTATGCCGACTATATTGTGAAAAATAACAGTTCTCTTGAGCAGGTCATAGAAACAATAATAAAGATTATAAAGGAGGGGGAAGAATGAAATTTTTAGTGGTAAACGGTCCTAATCTGAACTTTTTAGGAATTCGTGAAAAAGGAGTTTACGGTTCGGAAACATATAAGGAACTTGTGGAATATATTAAGGATGTAAGCGGAAAACTTGTAGAGGATATAGAGATAAAACAGTCAAACAGCGAGGGTGAGATAATAGATTTTCTGCAGAAGGCTTACCATGATAAAGTAGACGGGATAATAATAAATCCGGGAGCTTATACACATTACAGCTATGCGATATACGATGCTCTGAAAGCTGTTTCAATTCCTGCAGTGGAAGTCCATCTGAGTGATATTCATAACAGGGAAGATTTTAGAAAAGTTTCCGTAACAGCTCCGGCATGTGTAAAACAAATATATGGAAAAGGGAAAGAAGGATATATAGAGGGATTACTGTATCTGCTGGAATATTTAAAATAATATCAGCCGGAAAACAAAACAGGAGGATAAATGGGAATTAATGATAATAAAAGTGTGCAGGTATGCAGAGTGGCACTGAAAATGGCTATTTCTTCAAGAGAAGAAGAAAGAAAGTACATGGAAGATTTCAAAAAGAAAAATATAAAAGTGGCTGCTGTGGATATCGGCGGGAAAATGCCTGATTCCAGGTTTAAGTTTATAGAAAGTGCATTGGTGGCGGCTAAAAGAAACGGTCTTATTACTGACAGCCATGTTCATGACGGAGCGGTAATTGGTGCCATGAGAGAAGCAATAAGCCAGATTGAAACTAATATAAACGGTTTGAGCGTAGGCGGGAAGATAGGAATAGCAAGAGACGGAGAACATCTCAGCGTTGCGGTATTCCTAAGCGTGGGAGTACTGCAGTTTAATGAAGTGATAAGTTCCATTGCGCACAGGTCTGTTCCGGTATTTAAAGAGGAAAAGGAACTGACTTAATAATTGACTTAATTCATAATTTTTGATAGTATTTATAAATAAGAATAAAAATTTTAGTAGGATAGTAGGAGGAAACAAATGAAAAGAATAATGTTTTTAGTGATGATGTTATCACTAATATTAATAGGGTGCGGAGATAAAAAAGAAGAATCCGGGACAGAAACCGGCACTGCAAGTACCGGGACAAAAGCAGATGATAAAGTATACAAGATAGGGATTACCCAGATAGTGTCACATCAGGCTCTGGATAAAGCAAGAGAAGGGTTCAAGGATGCACTGGAAGAAGCAGGAATAAAAGCGGAATATGATGAGCAGAATGCACAGGGAGATGTAACAATAGCCAATACAATAGCTAATAAATTCGTTACTGATAAAGCAGACTTAGTATTTGCAATAGCTACGCCAACAGCACAGGCAGTATCAAATGCTACAGGCGATATCCCGATTTTATTTTCGGCAGTAACCGATCCTGAAGCAGCCGGACTGGTAAAGCCTAATGTTACAGGAAGCAGTGACAAAGTGGATATTGAGCAGCAGCTGGTCTTATTAAGAGAAATATCTAAAGATGCAAAGAAAATTGGATTTTTATATAATTCTTCAGAGGAAAATTCATTAGTACAATTGGAAGAGATAAAGAAGGTAGCAGGAAAATATGATTTTGAAATAGTGGAACAGGGGATAAGTTCGGCAAACGAATTACCTCAGGCAATAGATAAAATGCTGACACAGGCGGATGCATTGTATCTTCCCACAGATAACCTGATTTCATCAAGTTCGGCACTGATTGCCGAAAAAGCAAATGCAGCTAAAATAATGACATTTGCCGCAGAATCAGGAATGTTGGAAAACGGAATATTCATAACAAAAGGAATAGATTACTACCAGTTAGGGAAAGAAGCCGGGAAAATGGCTGCGGAAATCCTGAAAAACGGGAAAAAGCCGTTGGATTTACCATATAAAACATCTGAAACTGTTGAGATAGCGGTAAATAAACAAACACTGGAGCAATTAGGCATAAAACTTCCTGAAGATGTTATGAGTAAAGCTAAGTTTATCGAAACTAAAGCGAAATAATTTTTTTGAAATGATTTAGGAGGTTCTATGAGAAAGTTGTCATATTTATTATGTATAATGGTGTTATTTTCATTGATATCATGTGGAAATAAGGAAGAAAAAAAAGAAACAGAGGTAAAGACGGAAACAGCTCAGGCAGAAGGAGCAAAAAAGTATAAAATAGGTATAACACAGATAGTTTCACATCCGGCTTTAGACCAGTCGAGAGAAGGGTTTAAAGATGCATTGAAAGAAGCCGGACTGGATGTAGAATATGATGAACAGAATGCACAGGGAGATATAACAATAGCCAATACAATAGCGAGTAAATTCGTTACTGATAAAGCGGACTTAATATTTTCAATAGCTACACCGACAACACAGGCAGCGGTGAATGCAACAGGTTCTATACCGATAATATTTACGGCAGTAACTGATCCCGAAGCAGCAGGTCTGATAAAGCCTAATGTTACGGGAAGCAGTGACAGAGTGGA
>JAITVW010000268.1 GCA_031285605.1 Fusobacteriales bacterium
TAACTGATTACGGCTTCAGAAAAATACTGTACGAATTTTCTCCGGATATTATTTTTACGGAAATGGTAGATGTAAATGCATTAAAATACAGTAATCAGAGAACTCAGGACGAAATACTGAGAAAGGCCGGTAATGAAGCAGTACAGATTTTTGGAAATAAAAACGAAGATTTTTTGGAAGCAGTAAAACTTCTTATAAAAAGAGGATTTGACCATGCAGATATAAATCTGGGATGTCCTGTGAAGAAAATAGTCAGGGCGGGAAAAGGTTCTGCCCTGCTTTTGGAATCGGATTTTGTGAAAGAATTACTTTTGAAATTAAAAAAAGAATTCGGAGATGATATTAAGCTGTCAATAAAAATCAGAACCGGATATAAGAATTTTTCTGATCCTGAATATTATGTGAAGCTGGCCGAAGAGTATGAATTGTTCCAGATATGCATACACGGAAGAACTCAGGAACAGCTTTACAGCGGACAGGCTGACTGGAATATAATAAAAAAAATGAAGCAGAAATATAAGAATGTGAAAATTATAGGAAACGGTGATTTAACAGATCTGAAAACAATAAAAGAAAAAACTGATTCTGCAAAACCTGACGGTATAATGCTGGCAAGAGGACTTCTTGGTAATCCGTGGCTGCTGAAAGAAGCAAAAGATTATTTTAAAACAGGAGAATTCCGTGAATCGGAAATAAGCAGAAAAGATATAAAGAATACTCTGATAAAGCATATAAATTACTGTATAGAGGACAAAGGGGAGATAAGGGCTAATTTGGATATGAGAAAACATATATTTTGGTATTTAAAGGAATTTGAAAATATAGAAAAAATAAAAAAGGATATTATAAAAACAAAAACTATAAAAGATGTACTGAAATATATTGTAAATGATATATAAACCGTGATTCGGCCGAAAGAAATTTATGGTAAGGATGAAATTTTATTTGCAAAAATAAGTACAATCTAGTAAAATATAAAATACTGGAGAGGTGATTTTATGGGAATTTTTTCTGCTAAGAAAACGAAAAATCAATATGCTAAAGTTACAACTAAATCTAAGCTGACTTTAGACATAACAGAAAGCAGCCAATGGAAAAAATGTTCAAAATGCAATGAGATAATATATAATGAAGATTTGAAAAACAATCTTAATGTTTGTCCGAAGTGCGGGAATTATTTTCCGCTGAATGCATTTGAAAGAATAGAATTATTGATAGATGAGAGAACTTTTGAAGAGCAGGACATTACACTCAATTCAAAAGATTTTTTAAATTTTCCGATGTATAAAGAAAAGCTGGAAGAAAGTGTTGATAAAAGCAGAATGTTAGATGCTGTAATTTCGGGTTCCGGGAGAATAAACGGAATCGGAGTGAATATAGCAGTAATGGATTTTAACTTTATGGGCGGAAGTATGGGCTCGGTAGTCGGCGAGAAGGTCACAAGAATACTGGAAAGATCTCTTGATGAAAAGATTCCGGCTATTGTAGTATCAAGCTCGGGAGGTGCCAGAATGCAGGAAGGGATAGTATCTCTCATGCAGATGGCGAAGACTTCAGGTGCCGTGAAGAGATTAAACGAAGCAGGAATACCTTTTATATCTGTACCGGTTAATCCTACTACCGGAGGAGTAACAGCTTCATTTGCTATGCTGGGAGATGTTATAATAACAGAACCTGATGCATTAATAGGCTTTGCAGGTCCGAGAGTAATAGAACAGACAATAAACCAAAAACTTCCAAAAGGATTTCAGCGTGCTGAATTCTTATTAGAACATGGAATGGTAGACATAATATCTGAAAGAAAAGACTTGAAAGAAACAATATTCAGAGTTCTTGAAAAATTAGTGTAAACTGGAGGTTATATGAGTATAGAAGCTGAAATGAGAGATTTGGAATTTAAAATAGAAGAATTAAAAAAGTTCTCTAAGGAGCAGAATATAGATTTTTCCAAGCAGATAGAAGAACTGGAAGAGGTTTTGAAAGAGAAAATAAAAGAATATTCAAAAACTGAGATAGATGCATGGGGAAGAACCCAGATATCAAGAAATCCGAAGAGACCTTATACAATGGATTATATAGAAAGAATAGCGGATGATTTCGTGGAGCTTCACGGAGACAGACTTTCAAAGGATGATCATGCAATAGTAGGCGGTTTGGGCTCTGTAGACGGAAACGGAGTTATGATAATAGGGCATCAAAAAGGCCGTGATATGGAAGCGAATATATATAGAAATTTTGGTATGGCAAGTCCGGAAGGCTACAGAAAAGCTTTAAGGCTCATGAGAATGGCTGAGAGATTTGAGATACCGATTTTGACGTTTATAGATACTTCCGGGGCATATCCGGGACTGGAAGCGGAAGAAAAGGGACAGGCAGAAGCAATAGCAAAGAATCTTGCGGAAATGTTCGGATTAAAGGTTCCGGTAATAGCTGTGGTAATAGGAGAAGGAGGAAGCGGCGGAGCTCTGGGTATAGGAGTAGCTGATTCTGTACTTATGATGGAAAACAGTATTTACTCTGTAATTTCACCGGAAGGGTGTGCAAGTATCCTGTTTAAGGACTCGAAAAAGGCTCCTGAGGCGGCAAGAAGCCTGAGAATAGATGCTTTTAGTTTAAAAAGTCTCGGGGTAATAGACGGGATAATAAAAGAACCTGTCGGCGGAGCACACAGAGATTATGACGAAACTGCCAAAAACTTGAAAAGTGCCGTGGTAAAGGAATTTAGAAAATTAGAAAAAATAGAAATTGAAAAATTGTTGGAAAACAGATATAATAAATTTAGGCGAATTGGTGAATTTTTTGAGTAGGAGGAAAAATGAAAAAAATCGGAATTTTAACAAGCGGTGGAGACTCACCGGGTATGAACACAGCAATCAGAGCCGTTACCAAGATGGCTATGAACTATAACTGTGAGATGTACGGTATTAAAAGAGGATATAAGGGAATGCTTAATGATGAAATATTTAAGCTGAATCCTCTTGACGTGTCAGGTATAGCAGATAGAGGAGGGACTATTCTGTTATCGGCGAGACTTTCGGAATTTAAGCAGCCTGAAGTAAGGGCTAAGGCAGCTGCAAATTTGAAAAGACATGGAATCGAAGGGTTAATAGTAATAGGAGGAGATGGTTCTTATCGCGGAGCTGATCTTCTTTTTAGAGAGCACGGAATAAAGGTAGTAGGTATTCCGGGAACAATAGATAACGACATAGCCGGTACTGATTATACAATTGGTTATGACACAACACTGAATATTATTTTAGATGCTGTTTCCAGAATAAGAGACACTGCGAATTCACATGAGAGAACATACTTATTAGAAGTAATGGGTAGAGATTGCGGGGATTTAGCATTATATTCTGCGATGGCCGGAGGAGCTAACGGGGTATTAATACCGGAAGTTGACAGGTCAATAGATGAGCTTGCAGAAGATATCAAAGAAAGAAGAGCTCAGAGAAAACTATCGGATATTATTATCGTGGCAGAAGGTGTGGGTCATGTTTTTGACATCGCCAAAGAGCTGAAGGAAAAAATAAATACAGAGATAAGAGTAACTGTATTGGGTCACATCCAAAGAGGAGGTTCTCCTACTGCATTTGACAGAGTATTAGCTACAAGGATGGGAGCAAGGGCATTTGAACTTCTTATGGAAGGTGAAAGCGGAATAATGGTCGGAATGGAGAATAACAAAATGGTAACTCACGCTATCTCTTATGCATGGGAAAATAAAACTAACATTTCTCTGGATGATTATAACTTAACTCATCTTTTATCGATATAATATTTAGGAGGATTTTAAAAATGAAAATGACAAAAATTGTTTGTACAATCGGACCGAAATCTGAGAGTAAGGAAGTACTTACCAGTCTTATAGATAATGGAATGAATGTTATGAGACTGAATTTCTCACACGGAGATTATGAGGAACATGGCGGAAGAATAAGAACAGCAAGAGAAATAATGGCTGAAACAAATAAGCATATAGCAATTTTATTAGATACAAAAGGACCTGAAATAAGAACAGGAAAACTGGAAAACGGGAAAGATATTGTTCTTGAAACAGGAAATGAAGTAACAGTAACAGTTGACTACTCATTTGTAGGAAATAAAGATAAATTTGCAGTATCATATGCCGGAATAATCAATGATTTGAAACCCGGAAATACAATACTTCTTGATGACGGGTTAATAGCTCTGGAAGTACAGGCAATAAGCGGAACTGAAATAAAATGTCTTATAAAAAATACAGGAGAATTAGGAGAACACAAAGGCGTAAATCTTCCCGGAGTATCTGTAAGCCTGCCGGCTCTTGCTGAAAAAGACATAGAAGACTTGAAATTCGGATGCGAACAGGGTGTAGACTTCATAGCAGCTTCATTTATCAGAAAAGCAGGAGATGTGGCAGAGGTAAGAAGTGTCCTTGATGCAAACGGCGGAGAAAACATAAAAATAATTTCAAAAATAGAAAGTCAGGAAGGTCTTGACAATTTCGACGAAATTCTGGAATTATCAGACGGAATTATGGTAGCAAGAGGAGATTTAGGAGTAGAAATACCTGTAGAGGAAGTACCTTTTGCACAAAAAATGATGATAAAAAAATGTAACGAAGAAGGAAAAGTAGTAATTACAGCCACTCAAATGCTGGATTCAATGATAAAAAACCCAAGACCTACAAGAGCAGAAGTAGGGGACGTGGCTAATGCGATACTTGACGGAACTGATGCAGTAATGCTTTCGGGAGAGTCTGCAAAAGGTAAATATCCGCTGGAAACTGTAAAGACTATGGCAGCTATAGCTGACAGAACAGACAGATTCAAAAAATATAAAGATCTTCTTTTTGACGGAGATATTACAATAACAGAAGCTGTATCTAAGGGTACAGTGGAAGCAGGAAATCTTCTTGGTGCAAAGGCTATACTTGTATGGACTAAAAGCGGAAGAGCTGCAAGAATGGTAAGAAAATACGGACCGGTAGTTCCTATAGTGGCTCTTACTGATAATGAGCAAACTGCAAGACAGCTTTCATTGACAAGAGGGGTAACAAGCTTTGTTGATAAAAATCTGGATAAAACAGATGAATTTTTTACAAGAGCAATGGAATTGGTAGCAACATTGCCGGCTATCAAAAAAGGTGATATAGTAGTATTAATTACAGGAATATCTGAAACAGGAACTACAAATACATTTAAAGTAGGAATAGTAGGAGAATAATTCATATAAAAAGAGGGACCGGTATATTTTAGCCCTCTTTTTTTGATCCTCCGCACTGCTATATTGCATATAATTATCCTAAATACTGCTGTAAATTTTATTAACAGTGATTTACTAAATCTTCTTTTTGGTTTTGCGGAATGTAAAAAAGTTCAGTATTGTTTGGTTAAAGATGAATAAAAGACTACACTGTGATGAATTTTTCAAATAAAAGGATAAAATACAGCAGAATTTAATAATATAAAATGTTGAATTTTAGTGTATACATTGTTATACTAGTAGTGAATAAATATATTAAACTGTCAGTAAAACATTGAAACAAGAAAAATATATAAATAATTTGGGAAGGAGAACAATAGTGAAAAATTTAATCAATCGAAATGTAAATGATGTGTTCGATGAAATTATTCGTAAAAGAAGAAGTATTCGTTCTTTTAAAAGTATTGTACCATCTAAGGAAATAATAAAGGAAATCATAACAGCAGGAACTTACGCACCTTATGCAGCACTTGCAATAACTGATATCTTACAGTACAGACGTTTTTTTGTTTTTACTAAAAATCACGGATATCTGGATAGAATAAATACATATATAAAAG
>JAITVW010000014.1 GCA_031285605.1 Fusobacteriales bacterium
TTCAAATTAAGATTTTCTTTTAAAAAAGCCGAGGATTACTAAGAGTATAACAGCTCCTACAGCTGAAACCAGTATTTGTGCAAACAATCCATAAGTACCGTGGAATATAAATCCGCCTATCAGACCGCCTATACACCCTATAATAATTGTTGCTATGAAACTATATCTTTCTCCCATAAGTGCCTTTGCTATAATTCCGGCTACTGCACCTACTATGAGCGATTCAAGTATACCCATACAAATACCTCCTGATTTTTAGAATATGTTAATATTGTAAAATTCCGTTATTATATATTTCTGTAACTACAATATTTCCACTTTTATCAAAGTATTTCCATGTACCCTCTTTTTTTCTTAATTTATAATTCCCTTGAAATTTCAGCTCTCCCGAACTGAAATAAGAAATAACACTTCCTTCGCCGTTACTGTATTTCCCTTTATAAAAAACATTTCCATTTTCGTAGTAAGCTGTGTCATCTCCTGATATTTCACCATTAGAATATTCTGTTTCCAGTTTTTTTATTCCTGAATTATACCATGTTGTCCATTTTCCGTCTTTCTGGTTACTGCTGTAGCTGCCTTCCGATTCTCTCTGACCATTGGTATAATAAGTATTCCACTTTCCTGCTCTCTTATTATTAACATAGCTGCCCTTTATTTTTTCCTGTCCTGTATTTGAATACCATTCCACATATTCGCCGTCAAGCTTTCCGTCTTTGTATGTTTCCTGTATCCATCTTCTTCCGCTGTCATTATACATATGCCACTTTCCGTTTTTTTTCCCGTTTACATAACTTCCCTCTGATAATTTCAATCCGTTTTCATAATATTCCGTAAAACTTCCTGTAAGCTCACTGTTTTTCAGAGAAAAAATAATATTTCTCCCGGAATTAGAAATAAAATTAAAATCCCCTGTGTCAATAACTTCATATCTTCCGTTACCTGCATCTTTAACTTTTATATTCTCATAAAAAATCGGATTAATTAAATAGACTCTGTTATTACTCACCTGATAATCAGAATAAAGCATATCCCCGAAAATAAATACTGCCGTAAATAATAACAAAAATAAGATCATGAATCTTCTCATTTTTTTCTCCTTTAAATAATCTTTCTTATATTATACATAATTTTATTTACAATTTCAAATTATCTTTTGTTTTTATCTGTTTTATGATAGAATATCATGTATATCATAAACATGAAGGTGATAATAATCGAAAAACTTAATATATCAGGCTTAAAATATGATACTCTGGAAAAAAAGCTCTTAAAACTGAATTTCAAAAAATATAATGTTAAACAGATTTTTAAATGGCTTCATAATAAAATGGAAGATAATTTTGATAATTTTTCCAATATTTCAAAAGAAAACAGAAACATTTTAAGTAAAAATTTTTTTATACCGGAAATTATTCTGTTGGATCACCTGATTTCTGAAAATGACAATACTGAAAAATTTTTATTTAGATTACAGGGGAATGTCTTGATTGAGAGTGTTCTTATTGGTCATAAAAACCGTTATACTCTCTGTGTTTCATCACAGTCCGGCTGTGCTTTGGGATGTGAATTCTGCGCTACTGCCACGATGAAATTTGAAAAAAATCTGGATATTTCCGAAATTTTGATGCAGTTTTATTATGTGCAGAAATATCTGAACCAAAAAGGTGATAAACTTGATAACATTGTTTTTATGGGAATGGGAGAACCTTTTCTGAATTTTAATAATGTTATGGACTCTATACACATTCTAAACAGTCCCGACGGACAAAATTACTCTAAAAGAAATTTTACTGTTTCTACCAGCGGACTTGTTCCATATATTGAAAAATTTACAGAACTGGACTCACAGGTAAGTCTTGCAGTGTCACTGCATTCTGTAAAAGATGAATATCGTAGTAAAATTATGCCTGTAAACAAAAAATATCCTCTTAAGGATTTGAAAAAAAGCCTTCTGGCTTACCAAAAGAAAACTAAAAAACGCATAAGCTTTGAATACATCCTTATTGATGATTTCAATTGCAGTAAAAATGATGCATTTGAACTTACTAAGTTTCTCAGTGAATTCAGCTGTCTTGTAAACCTGATTCCTTATAATCCGGTAGCAGGAAAGTCATACAGGACTCCTTCCAAAACCAGACAACAGGAATTTTACAGAATTTTATTAAAAAACAATATCAATGTAACTTTAAGAGAAACAAAAGGGCAGGATATTGCTGCAGCATGCGGACAGCTAAAAGTAAAAAGGGAGTTGATTTAATGAAATCAAAATTATCTATAGCAATAAAAATTTTTATTTTTCTATTTATAACATTGTTTATTGCCGTGGGGATTCTAGTATATCAGGTAAAAAAAGAACTGCCCAATTCGGAAGTAATTGAAAATTACCAGCCTATTTCCCCTACTGTTATTTATGACATCAATGGAAACCAGCTGGATATCATCACTTTGGAAAACAGGGCTCCGGTTCATATAAGCGAAGTTCCCATGAATGTTCAGAACGCTTTTCTTGCTATAGAGGACAGAAAATTCAGAACACACCATGGTTTTGACTTTATGAGACTCGGTAAAGCAGTATTGTCAAATGTTACCGGCAGTGCTAAAGAAGGCGGGAGTTCTATTACCCAGCAGCTTGCCAAAAATGCATTTCTGTCTCCCGAAAGATCATTTGACAGAAAGCTGAAAGAAGCCCTGCTTGCTGTCGAGATAGAGAGAAGATATACTAAGGACGAAATTCTTGAAAATTATTTAAATACCATCTATTTTGGCAACGGATCATACGGAATCAAAAATGCAGCAAGCAAATACTTTGATAAAGAACCAAAGGATCTTACAATTGCGGAAGCCGCAATACTTGCAAGTATTCCAAAATCCCCTACAAAATATTCCCCTGCAAAAAATATGAAAAATGCAATAGAACGTCAGCAGATAGTTCTGGCACAGATGTACAAATATAAGTTTATTACTGAGGCACAATATGAAGAAGCACTGAATCAAAAAATTGTACTTTCTAAAAACAGTGACTTAAATGCTGATCTGAATGAGGACGAACAAATTTCGGTTTCAAATAATGCACCGGAATTTACATCAATTGCTATAAGCGAAGCGAAAAGAATACTGAAAATCAGTGAGAGTGACCAAAAGGCACTGTTTGACGGATATAAAATATATACTACAGTTGATCTTGACATGCAGAGAGCTGCTTACAAAGCTTTTCACAATAATTACAACCTGAAAAGGCGGGAAAAACTAAACGGGGCATTAATCTCAATGGATCCTGATACAGGATTCATAAAAGCCATGGTCGGCGGGAAAAATTACAGAAAAGGTGATTTTAACAGAGCAATCAGCTCTACAAGACAGCCCGGTTCATCTTATAAGCCGTTTATTTATCTGGCTGCAATACAGCAGGATATTCCTATGAATACCGTTATAGAGGATTCTCCTTTTACCACTCCCGGATGGAGTCCGAACAACTATGACAGAAAATTCAGAAACGGTATGAGCCTGCTAAAAGCTATTGAAATTTCAAATAACGTAGTACCTGTAAAATTATTACAGCAGATTGGTATAGATAAAGTGGAAAAAGTCTGGCGTGATGCCGGCATAGAAGGCGGAGACTTCCCTCGGGATCTTACCCTTGCTCTGGGATCTATTACCACTAACCCCCTTAATATGGCAAAGGCTTATTCAGCTATTGCTAACGGCGGTTACAGAGTTAAGCCTATATTTATATATAAAATAGAAAATAAGTATGGTGAAGTTATTTATGATGCCAAAAAAGAACAGGAAAAAGTAAAAATATATGAACCTGAAGATGTGGCACTGATTACTTTCATGCTTGAAAGTGCAGTAAAATACGGTACAGGGCAAAGTGCAAAAGTGTTTAAAAACGGACAGCTTATACCTGAAGCCGGAAAAACAGGAACTACAAGCGACTATGGTTCTGCATGGTTCACAGGTTACATTCCCACGCTGGTAACCATAGTATATGTCGGTAACGATGACAATAAATCTATGGGCGGAGGAATGACAGGAGGAGCTGCCGCAGCCCCTATCTGGAAAAATTATATGCAGACTGTTGTTAACCTTGAAGGATTTGAAGTAGGTAATTTTGCCTTTATTGATGACTATATAAGAAGTAAAGATCTTTCTATGAGAGATATTGATTTGAAAACCGGTCTTCTTGATACTGATAATATGGATAAAAGAACAGCATTATTCAAAGTCGGTACAGAGCCTGTGGAACTTCAGAATAAATACAGAATGGGACTTGAAGGTTTCTTTTAAAAATAATTTATTAAAAGTTTGAGGTAATGATACATGAACAAAGAATGGTCAGACTTAAACAAGTTAATGCAGGTACAACTCAAAAAAGAGTCCACATTTGAAGCGGGTATTGAAACTCTTTTAAGCCTGCGTCAAATATTAGTCGATGAACTATACCGCATTAAAGCAGAGTTGGGCAGAGAAGATTTCAATATGATTCCCTTCATGAACGTAAGCGGATACCACAGCAAAACGATTGCGTATTCCATATGGCATATTTCCCGTATTGAGGATATTGTCGCACATACAATTATCAAAAATGAACCACAAATTTTCTTTTCAGACGGTTATAAAGAGCGTATCGGTACACCAGTTATTACAACTGGAAATGAACTGGCAAAACAGGATATTGCTGATTTTTCAAAAGCATTGAACTTAGAAGAATTATATCGTTATATGACCGCTGTAAAGGACAGCACAAACCATATATTGAAAAGTTTGCACTACCGCAGCTTAAAACAAAAAATGAGTGATAGAGATAAGGAAGATTTGAGGTCGCTGAATGTTGTGAGTACCAGCGAAAAAGCGTATTGGCTAATTGATTTTTGGTATGGAAAAACAATCAGAGGCTTAATCCAAATGTCCATTTCCCGACATTGGATTATGCACGTTGAAGCAATTTTGCGAATTAGGAACAAAATAACTCCGATAGTATGAAACTGAAGGTATATCAGCAGCTTAGAAGAAATCCTTAATGATAATCTGTATTCTTTACCTTACTCGTACTACTCGAAATAAAGCTGAAAACGAAAGCCACAACCTGCATTAAAAGTGCCGCCCAGAATAAACGGGCGGCACTTTTGCGTTGTACAGCACTGCACCATAATTAAAACTACCATTATATACATCACTCAAACCATTGGAATACTTAGTTTTATATACTTTTCTTTTTCTCTATATTTTCTGACATTTCACACTCTTTATTTCATACTAAATTATTGAATATAAAACTTATTTTTCGTATTATATCATAACTAAAGAATTTTACTATATAGAATTACCTTTGACAGCTGATTTATCTGACAAAAGGTGTATATTCCGCACGGACGGTATCTGCCGTCCTCCTGAATTCCTCTATACCCAGCCTGTGGAATAAATCATATTTTTTTATAAGCTCATCATATGCCTCTGTTAATATACTTCCTTTTCTCACTCTTTTGGAAATTCCCGCAAAAGTCCTTTTTATATTCTCAGGATTTTTATAAGAATAAAGTATGTTATTCCGGGATATCCAGTTATACACTTCTGTGAAATCTTTTGTATAAATATCTTTGTATCTGTCCAGCTCTCTGTACACTGCTTTTATGCTGTCATTTAAGTCTTCATTAAACAGCTTTTCCCATTCCAGTGCAAGAAAATGGTCTATTATAATATCCGAAATTACTCCTCTGAAAATAGAAAATTTTTTATCTATCTTCTCAGTAAGAATATTTCCTGTATCAGATATTGAATCTATTTTTCTATGCAGAAACAAACCGTTTTTCACATCTGAGGGAAGCTTAAGATTCTCCAGTCTGCCTTTATAAAAATCACCGGTAAAATTACCATACATAGTTTTTATGTCAATCTCCGCAGAGATTCTTGAATGTCCGAGAAAATTCATATTATCATTCCTTTACATTATTGTAAATATATTCTATCCTATATTTTAAAATAAGTCTAATTTTAGTTTTTATATTGAGAAAGAAAAAAACCTGCCTTCAAGGCAAGTCTCTGTTAATTACTTTCTTTATCAATATCGCTTTCGCTTTCGCCTAAAGAAAGCTTTACTCTTAATAAGTCCTTTGGTTCCATTTTCAGTTCGCTTGTAATAAGTGCAAGTGTATTAGGGTGCACAACATTGACTATTTCATTATTTTTTGTATTTAAAAATTCTGTTATTCTGAATTTTTGCGGATTTCCCACAGGTCTTATCAGCTCCACTTCATCATCAACTGACAATCTGTTTCTTATCTGAAGCAGATATTGATTATTTTTTCTTTTTTCCAGTACATTTGCCACCAGCTGATAAGTCTGGCTGTAAGATAAATTAGTATTATAATTCTGATCTTCCTCTGTTGTTCTTCCTAAATAAAATCCCTTTGAATAAAGTCTGTGGCTTATTGTCTGAAGCTCATGAAGCCATTTAGGATCATATTTATATTCGCCTTTCAAATAGAGATCAATTGCTTCTCTGTACTGTTTTACCACTGTGGAATTATAATAGATGCTTTTCATACGTCCTTCTATTTTCAGCGAGTCTACTCCTGTTTCTATAAGTTGGTCTATAAATTCAATAGTACAGAGATCTTTTGCATTAAATATGAATGTACCATCCTCGTCCTCTACCACATCATGATACTGTCCGGGTCTGTTTTCCGCGACAACCTTATAATTCCATCTGCAGCTTTGTGCGCATACTCCTCTGTTAGCATCTCTTGCTGTAAAATAATTGCTTAGAAGAAATCTTCCGGATAA
>JAITVW010000023.1 GCA_031285605.1 Fusobacteriales bacterium
CTGTTTTCATTTTTGAACGGCATTAAAATAAGCATTTTATCATTTTTTTCAGAGAATTGGGACAAACCGCAACGAAAAAAATTAACTGTATACTCCAGATCTTTTTTTGAGAAAAAAATAGTCTTGCTCTTTCCGGTACTTCCGCTGGTATTGATATGTACTATCCTTTCTATATCACTAATTGAAACACATAACATTTTTTTATAATTTTCCCTGATGTCATCTTCACTGGTAAAAGGGATATTTTCTATATCGTTAAGACATTTTATATTCTTGATATCCTTTAGTTTTTTTGAATAAAAATCAGATTTTTTAGACTGTTCAATTATTTCATTGAATTTTTTTATAGTATAATTTACTATATCATTTTCTGATAAAACTTTATTTCCATTTATATTTTCAGTAATATATCTGCTAAGCACATTATTCATACTTCACCCCTGCTGTTTAAAAGCTTTTCTGTATAAGCTTTTTCCTGACAAGGAGGTAAGATTATAAGCACAAAAAGGTATAAGCCCGCTGTTTTGACTTACAGTATGGATATAACACTTTTGCAGTCTGTCTATGTCAAGATTCCAGACATCCTGAAACGCCATTCCCGAAATAGATATTTTATTATTATTGATTTTATCAAGAAAGCTGTCAATTGACTGTAAGTTAAAGCCGTTTTTTTCCTTGACAGAGCTGCTCTCGAATTTCATCATGGACCATTTTCCGGCAACGGATTTTCTGGCTGACTGGCTGGAGCAGCAGCTGTTGCTCTTTAATTTAACCGGCCTGATTTCATCATTTTCTTTAAAAAAGTCACCGTGAAAAGAGCAGAGTGAATGCTCTGCACTTCCGGATTCAAAATCCTTTATTTTCATTTTCCCGTTTGTTTGTTTTTCTATTTCTTCCAAAATTTTATAAATAGTCATTCTGTCTTCATTGTCAGGAGCTTTTTCATATCTTCCGAAAAAACTCATCGGCTGAAAATGGACGCTTCTTATATGAGGTATATTATCTGCGGCAAAATTAATAATATCTCCGATTTCCTTATCATTAATTCCTTTTTTCACAGTAGGAACCAATACTACACCGATATTTAATTTTTTACAGTTTTCTATAGCCTGTAATTTTTTATCCAGAATATTTTTTCCTCTGAGATATTCAAAAGTGCTGTCAGAAAAACCGTCAAACTGCAAAAATACAGTATTTAAGCCGGAATCAGCCAGTTTTTTTAAATACGTCATATCTTCGCCTATTCTTATTCCGTTTGTATTCAGCTGAAAAAAGTCAAATCCCTTGTTTTTCCCGAGCTTTATTATCTCATCCAGATCATGTCTCAATGTGGGTTCACCGCCGGAAAGCTGAATATTAAACGGACCTCCTGATTCCAAAAGCATTTCATACCATTCACTTATTTTTTCCAGTGACGGGTCTGAAGAAATCCCACTTCCTGCTTTTGAAAAACAAACAGGACAGTTTAAATTACATCTGTCGGTTACTTCCAGTAAAACACAGCATGTTGCCTGTCTGTGGCTTTCACAGATTCCACAGTCAAAAGGACAGCCGGCTTTGATTTTTTTGGTATTCAGAGGTTTATCCTTGTTTGAATCAGGCTTATAAAACTGTCTGAAATGACCTTCATTATCCCAGACAAGAGTTTTGAAACTGCCGTGTAAATCACATTCTTTAAATAAATATACTTTTCCGTCTTCGGCAGTATAATCAGCCGAAATTTTTTTCAGACATACCGGACATAAACTTTTGGTTGTTGCTATAATATTATTTTCCATTTGATCTCCCTGCAGTAACAGTATCTTATTTATGGTCAGATACTGTACTGACTGTAAATTTATTCATATAAATCAATATTATGCTCTTCTAAAAGAGACAATATTTTTAAGAAAGATTCTTTCAGCATTATAGGACAAACCTCTCTTTTTTCCTTAGGATCCAGAATTTTGCATTCTACAGAACCATATGTATTTTCAAACCATTCTACAAATTCTTTTATTATCTCCTCAAATTTTTGATGTTCTTCGGGCGAATCATCCTTAGCGAGAAGGTTTACTGCTATGGCACCTCCTGTGACAATACCGCATATTTTACCTGTGTGAAGACCTTCGCCCAGTGAATATAATACCTTGGCAAGCTCTTCATTATCTTCTTTCTGTGTGATTTCCTGCATAAGCTTATACATTATCTGGGTACAGTTTTTATTTTCATTGGCAAGATTAGCTGTCATAATATCTATCTCATCCATATAATTTTCTCCTTATATTTTTTTTGCTATTATTGAAAAATAGCCGATTTCCTTTCCTTCATAACCATCAGGGATACAATCCGCTATACAGCAGCTGCGGTTTTCCCATAAAGCTTTCAGATAAAATTCTTTCAGAGCACTGGTATTATCCTCATAATATATAATCTCAAAGCCTGATTTATTTAAAGTCTCTATCCAGTCATCAAAAGTAAAAAAAATGTCAGCCTCTGTTTTTACCGGTGCTGTTATATCATTAATAATAAAAATTCCTCCGCATTTTAGAAAAGAGTGTATTTTATTAATAATTTCCCGTTTATTTTCAAGAGATGCAATAACACATTCACTGATAACTCCGTCCAGCTTATTTTGAAGCTCTAGATTCTCCATATTTTCCAAGACAAAAAACTCTGCTTTCGGGCATCTTAAAACAGCTCTTTTTATTAATAATTCGGATTTATCTGTCCCGATAACACTAAACTGTTTGTTAATAAGATATTCGGCAGTATGACCTTCTCCGCAGCCAAAATCCATTATTAGACCGCTTTTCAGAGCGGAAATATCCAGCAGTCTTTTGGTAAGCTCCATTCCTCCGGGTCTCATAGGAACAGACTTATCCCAGATATCATCTTCATATAAATTATTCATTTATTTATCCTCTAATGATTTTTCCACATGGAGCATTTTACCGAGAGCCAGCTCTTCGGGAATAAAAACCATTCCGCATTCAGGACATTTGGGCAGTTCCACGGGAAAGCCGTTTCCCAGATATTCCAGACTTACAGGCCCGATGATTAAGTTTACATTGCATTTGCTGCAAACCAAATCAGTATAGTCATTTTCCGGTTCAGCATTATTTTTCTTTACCTGCATAAATATATCTCCTTTACTTGTTAATAAAAGTCATTCTGTGGGTATAGGCATTCAAAATCTTGTATCCGTCCTCAAATTTAATATATTTTACCCAGAAAGTAACATTATTAGGTCTGAAACTGGTAATAAAACAAGATTCCTTCGGATCAATGAAATATACATTTTTTTCGTTTGCATTAATAACAGCCTTTTGAATATCTGTTTTTAAAATCATTCTGTCTTCCATTATTTTTTCTAAATCTTCATCTATAAAAATTTTACAGTCCAATTCTTCTGTTCCTTTCTCATTCCAGTATTTTTTAAGAAATAAATTTTTTATTCTTTTTCTGTTTTCCTGTCTTTCTGACCATGTGGGCCATTTATGATGATTGTTATCCTGACCGTAAATGAGTTCAAGAAAGTGATATGAATTTTTGTTTTGTTTCAAAAATCTGTCCCGACAATTTACACAATATGCCAGTATTTCATTTTCAGAGTCTTCTATAATTCTGTCGGTAACTTTTACAGCAGTTTCTTTATCTGCAAAAGGCATTAAGCCGCCGTATCCGCAGCACGAAGTTATTTCTTTGGTATATTTTTTTTCAGTTATTTCATGACCAAGATTTTTTCCCAAATTTCTTATATTTTCCTGTATATTCGTGTCAAATCTTGCAGAACAGGCATCATGTATGGTTAATTTTTTACTTTTAAAGTCAGTATGTACGGGAATGGTTTTATTAGAATAAAGCTCCCATATTCCCACAGCTTCAAGACCGTAATATTCCTTGAAAACAGAGATGCATGTAGGACATGCAGATATTATTTTCGGATTTCCCAGTTTTTCTATTTCATTTTTCAGTTTATTAACAGTATTATAAAAGATTTCGGTATTTCCCGACCAGTTTGCCATTATTCCGCAGCATGAGAATAATACACCGACTCCGCCGCTGAGATTTCGGCATAAATCATCATAAACTTTTTCCAGCAGTTCAGGCTCAGAGGCGGCCAGCTGACAGCTTGGGAAAAATAAATACTCGCTGTTTTCTGTTCCGCTTTGATGTTTTGCAAGAAAAAAATCTTCACTGCCGCTGTAATCCATGTCAAGAAGTGCAAATTCAAAGGCTGACGGAGGCATTTTACCGCTTTCCACCATCAATTTTCTTGCTGCAAGAAAAATTTCCGACATATCTACGTTATTTGGGCAGATACTTTTACACTGTCCGCATAAATTACATGAATTTATCATTTTATTGGCATGATGGGTTCCCATGGCAATAGATAAATTATTATATACTTCTCTTATATACTTTTTGGGATAAGATTTATAACTTTTCATGAATTCACAGCCTTTGACACACTCCATACATTCACATTTCAGACATCTTTTGCTTTCTTTGACAGCATCTTCTTTCGTAAGAACGGGAGAATCAAGGAAAGAGCTTGCTTCACAGGCGATATTATCTGTATTTGTAAATAAGCCGGATTCATAAGGACCTTCTTTCTCTCTTCCTGCTGTTACGGAAACGCCTTTTAAAACTCTTTCTATTGTAGTAGCGGCACTCTTTCCGTCATATACTTTGACAATAACAGTGTCTGTATCATAATCCAGCCTGCTGCCTGTTACTATCTTTGTATTCTCAATGAGGAGGGTTTCTTTATCAGATTTATTAAACAAGGCGGATTTGCATGAAATATAAACTATATCAGCACCTGTATCAGATATGAAACTGTTTATTTTATCAATATTATCCAAGGGAACCTGATGATTATACATAACCTTCACAGGGTATCTCAAAAGCTCATGTATATCGCTTTCCAAATCTTCGGCAGAAATTCCATTACCGATATAATTACGAAGACTTCCTCCGAAGTTGCCTGATTTCTCATAAATAACTACCTGATACCCCTTTCTTGCCAGTTCGTTTGCAGCTGTCATAGCTCTTAATCCGCTGCCTGCAATAACCACTTTTTTTTGTATTTTTGGAAGAAATGCCGGTATCTTTTGTTCTGTATATGCAAATTTTACAATGGCTTCTTCCAGTTTCCTTATCTCGATACTTCCCCCGAGTCCGTTTCTTTTACACTTATTTTTACACGGTTCATGACAAAGGCTGGAAATAATTTTCGGAAATAATACTGACTTTTTATAAAGAGCATAGGCTTTGGCAAAATCTCCGTTATCTGTCAAATGGGATATTTCCCTTACATCAACATGCATAGGGCATAAAGAACTACAAAAAGGAACCTGTTCCTGAGTGCAGAGTACTTCAATTTTTTGCATTACCTCCTGATTTGTAAAATTTTTATAATTATCTAAAAAGCTCATTTTCTGCCCCCTTAGCTGTATTTTATAATTAAAGCCGTAAAAAGTGCTGTAATTACACAAAACAGCACTTTTTATGACAGTCTGTTTATCTGTTTCCTAGTTTATCCAATTCAGCTTTTACTATTTCAGGTAAAGCGGGAATTTTTCTGATTCTTACTCCGCATGCTTCGTAGATAGCATTCAAAATAGCCGGATGCGGTGCAGTAAGAGGTGCTTCTCCCACTCCTGACGCTCCGTAAGGTCCGTTTTTTCTGTATGTTTCTATATATGTGATTTCCATTTCATCCGGTATATCTTTTATATACGGGAGTCCGCATCCCATGAGAGTAGTATGCTTTTTCAGATTTTCAAAATCTTCTGATAAAGCAAAGCCTATTCCCTGTGCAAGTCCGCCGTAAATCTGACCGTCAACAACAGATTTATTTATAACTGTTCCTACATCTGCTACGGTAGTAAATTTAACTACTTCTACTTTTCCTGTTTCGATGTCGACTTTTATCTCAGGCATAAATAATTCATACATGTATGTGCTGAAAGGATTTCCCTGTGAAGTCTCAAGGTCGCAGTCTGTACATTCACTGGCTGCCCATTTTCCTGTATAACGTAAAGGAATATTTTCTGCTGTCATCTCTTCATAAGTTCTGTATGTGCCGTCATTCTTTTTCATAGACTTTAGAAGTTCTTCCGAAGCTGTTCTTATTGCATTTCCTGTCACTACATTTGAGCGGCTTCCTCCGGCAGGACCTGAATTCGGAGTTCTTCCCGTATCATTTTTTAACAGCCTGATTTTATCAGGAGTAATACCTGCTGCTTTCAGAGTTTCATGTGCCATTGTAAGTGATCCAATATCAGCTCCCTGACCATGATCCTCCCAGCTGTCTGCCACAAGGACACAGCCGTCGGGAAGAAGTTCCACATAAGCCTCTGATGTATCGACTCCGTCAAGTCCGCAGCCGTATATACCCAGAGTTACGCTTACCCCGTATTTATATCTGTCAGATTCTTTATTTTTTTCTTCGCATTTCTTCTTAGCTTCATAATACTTTGGTCTCAGAGTATCAAACATTTCTTCCAGTGAGTAAACCTCAGGCTCGGAACCTGTTATTGTTTTGCTTCCCTCTCTGTAGATATTTTTATATCTGAGCTCGAAAGGATCTATTCCCATTTTATGTGCGAGCTCATCCATGGCTGTTTCACTTCCCAGAATGGCTTCCGGCGCGCCGTATCCTCTGAAAGCACTTCCCCATGCATGGTTTGTACAGACGGTAAAGTTTTTGGTTCTTATATTCGGTATATCATAACCGGCAAAGTGATATTGAGCCAGTCTCAAAGTTAATAAATCTCCGAATTCCGAATACGGACCGTGATCTATATAGTTTTCTCCCTCTATTCCAAGAATTTTACCGTCTTTATCAGCGGCAACCTTCAGATTCATGAATGCCGGTGATCTTTTTCCCGTATATGTAATCTGCTGATACATATTATATACCAGAGATACCGGTCTGTTGTCACATGCCAGACACGCTACTCCAAGCAGGGCTTCCATGGTAGGACTGAATTTATATCCGAATGTTCCTCCGGCTGGATTCTGTATAAGACGCAGCTTATCCGGCTCTACGCCTATTCCGGTATTTATCATTGCTGAATGCAGGTGAATACCTATAGATTTAGAATGTATTGTCAGTCTTCCTTCCTCGTCTATATATGCACTTCCGCAGTCAGGCTCTATTGGAAGATGAGGCTGTCTTGAGCTGTATGTACTTGTTTCGCTTACAAATTCTGCAGTTTCCATTATTTCCTTTGTATCATTACCTTTTACATTATTTATCTGGAAATAAACATTAGGAGTTCCGGGGTGGATTTCTATTGCGTCCTCATCCATAGCCGAATAAATATCCATATAAGCAGGCAGAAGTTCAAATTCTACTTTTACTTTTTTTGCTGCTTCTCTTGCGGTTTCTTCTGTATTGGCAGCGACTATGGCAATGGCGTCACCATACTGGAATACTTTTTTATCACATAGTATAGGTCTGTCCCAGCCGTCGCCTTTGTTTGTGGAAAAAGTAATAAGTCCTGTTATTCTGTTATTTCCTTTTACATCTTTATGTGTTATTACCTTATAAACTCCCGGTACCTTCAAAGCTTCACTGGTATCAATCGAAAGTATGTTAGCATGTGATACTTCTGCCTGAACAAGAGCCAGATGAAGAGTATTGTCAGGCATCTGAAGTGCTATATCAGCACCGTAATCCCATGTTCCCGTTACTTTTGCCAATGCAGAAGGTCTGTGATAATATGTTCCTACTATATTATTATTTTGCGGTTTAAACAGCAGCTCTTCTTTTTTCATTTCTCCTCTGAGTACCTTTGCAGCATCCATTACTGCATTTACCAATGGCAGGTAACCTGTACACCTGCATGCATTTCTGTATTTCTGGAACCATTCACGGACTTCTTCCCGTGCAGGCGAAGGATTTTCTTCAAGAAGCTGTTTTGCAGACATTATAAATCCCGGACTGCAGAATCCGCATTGTGCTCCTCCGTGACCCATCCATGCCAGCTGAAGCGGATGCAGGTTGTCAGGAGTTCCCAGTCCTTCTATTGTTTCAATTTTTGAGTATTCTTTTATAGTTTTCATTTTTTTTACGCAGGCTCTTGTGACTTTTCCGTCTACTATTACCGAGCAGGCACCACATTGCCCGTTTCCGCATCCTACCTTACATCCTGTCAGCATCAGCTGCTTTCTCAGAACATCAGCTAAAGTACTTTCCGGATCCGTGATAAGTGAACGTTCAAATCCATTAATTAATAAAACCTTTTTAACCATTTTTACCTCCCAATCAGTATTTATAATTTAAACTAACCAAAAATAAACTTGATTAGCTGCTATTACTTTATATTTTATATAAATAAAAGTTGACTTATTATTTCAGTAACTGTAATATTATATGTAATAAAATTAAATAGCGGGGTGTATATTATGAAAAATGATATAGTAGAAATTCTTGCAGGTCAGTTTTCCGATTATATTAAAGAAAATGGAATTACTTCAGCAGTAGAAGTATCTGCACTGATGAGAAATCTTTTTGATAAAATCCATGAGAACATGATTGTTGATGTTGAAATCAGCCAAATCACTTCTCCCAATATTGTTGCTGAGGTAATTGATGAAAAAACAGGTCTGTTATTCAGACGTTATCTGGAAATAGAGTATAGTGAGAATTCCAATGGTCTTATTATTTCAGGCGAGAATATAAAGGGTGAAAAATCCGAGATAGTATTTCTTTCTGAAACAGCAGTTTCCAGAATATCAGAATTAAAAGGAAGCGGATCGGATAATCCGCACTGTAGTTAAGTGATAAAGCATTTATGTATACTTTTATCAATACTGCCGCAGCTTTATAAGAAGAACGGAGTTATGAGGTATTAAAAAAGATCTCTTTTACGAACTCAGCTTCATATTGAAGTTAATAAAGAGGTCTGTTCACTTACTGAAAAAAATCAGTACATAGGTGCAGTCTGTGTTATGATATTATAAATTTTTTGATAAAATTAACCTGACTCTTATACTATTTTATACCTCTAATTATGTGTTCTGTCAATGGCAGTGTTAAAATATTTTGAATATGCCTGTCCAATATTTTTTATTTAGAATTATTGGGTTGTTAATATTTTGATACAGCTCCTTTTAAATGGATAAAGAATAAAAATTTTCAAGTTCCAAATTTTCATTTTTCTGTTTAGTTATTACTTCAATGTTGGTTTCAAGTTCTTTGAGCATATAGTAAGCCTCTTTTTTTATCAATTCTTTATAAAAATATCATTATTTTTCTTGAAAAATTATGTATATTAATAAAAAATTATTTGTTATCATATGAGTGTCAAGAATAATAACAATAATTTTTTATTTTCCCAAAGGGGAGTGGGTAAAAACAGCTCCTCTTTTTAAAACTTGACAAATTCCCGTAATCTGTTATAATATTATTGAAAACAAATTAATTTTGTAAATCATGAAAAAGGCTGGATATTAATTTATCTGGCTTTTTTTATTAACACGGTATTCATTATGATATTTTTTAAACCGGTATGAAATAGCAGATTTAGAAACATTATATTCCATAGCCGGGCTTTTAATAGTTCACTTTTCTTCTAAGTAAAGACGGATTATTTTTTTCTTAAGTTCTTCCTCATAATTTTTTTGTATTTTAAAATATCTTTTTCTTTTTTTATTATACGATTGTTTAGATTTTGTATTACAGCATAACATTTTTTTGTGAAAAATATAGGGAATTACTATGTTTTGTTGTATAAAATCTTGCTATATACAGTTTATGGAAATTCAAAATTTATGTTAACTATACAAGAAATGCTTTTTTTGTTATAATTCTTACTGTAATAATCAGAAAAGTGTAATAAAAGAATAACGGATTAAATATATTGAAAGGAAGTCGGTTATATGAAAATAAGTAAAAAAATAATATGGATTTTTACAGCTTTACAAATAGCAGCTTTTGTTCCTGTTTCAGCGGCATCGGCAGGAAATGGAAAAGATAATACAAGCTCTGTAAAAAGTATATATCAGATGCCAAAGCTTTCAAGCAGCGACCTAAAAGTAATCGGAGACAAGATTTTTAAAAATGAGGCGGCCGGAAAAAAGGAAAATCTTATATACTGGAATACAGGCGAGGATTTTCCATCGTTGGGAATAGGGCATTTTATCTGGTACAGAAACGGGCAGAAAGAAATTTTTGATGAAAGCTTTCCAAAGCTGGTTGATTTTTATAAAGCAAATAATATAAGGCTTCCAAAAATTCTTCAGGATAATAAATATGCTCCTTGGACGGCAAGAAATGCTTTTCTTGCGGATAAGGAAGCAGGAAAACTGGATGAGCTCAGGGATTTTTTATATGAGACAAGAGATATTCAGGTAGTGTTTATTTATAAAAGACTTGAAGCTTCACTTGATAAAATGCTTTTGCAGACTGACAACAAAGAGAATGTAAGGTATCAGTTTTACAGAGTATCAAATTCGCCGAACGGACTGTATGCTTTGATTGATTATGTTAATTTTAAAGGTGAAGGTATATCGGAGACAGAAAGATATAACGGGCAGGGCTGGGGATTATTGCAGATATTGGAAAATATGAAAGGAAGAGAAACAGGAAAAGCGGCTGTGGATGAATTCAGTACCAGTGCAAAATTTGTTCTTGAAAGAAGAGTGCAGAATTCAGATCCGAAAAGAAATGAAAAACAATGGCTGAAAGGCTGGGAAAACAGAACAGAAACTTATAAGATAAAATAACAATTTACAAACCGAATAAATATCGGAAAATAAAAAAGAGACGTTTCAGGGAGAAAAACCTGTTTCATCTCTTTTTTACATAGAATTTTGGGGAAATATAAGTTTATCTGTCTAAAAATTATAAAAATATTTTATGATTGTGGAGTGTCAAGAAAAACAAGAGTGATTATAAATTTAAGTATTGGATATAACATAATTTTCAGATATATAAACAATTGAAAAAGTTATTTACTTTTACAGTTTTTCTCACTATAATTAATTTATAAAGTATTATAACGGGAGGATAGTATGGGAATTAAATTAATTGCAGTTGATATGGACGGAACATTTTTATCGGAAACAGGTAATTATGATCGTGAGAGGTTTAAAAAGCAGTATACAAAGATGAAAGAAAGTAATATCAGATTTGTGGTGGCAAGCGGTAACCAATATTATCAACTTCGCTCGTTTTTTCCGGGATTTGCCGATGAATTGACTTATGTGGCAGAAAACGGGGCTTATATCGTATCGGAAGGAATAGAGCTCTTTACAGCGGAGATTCCCGGAAAAGAAACAGAGACCGTAATAGATAAAATAGCAGAAATACCTGCTGTAAATATGGTTGTCTGCGGTAAAAAGAGTGCTTATGTAAAAATGGAAACAAGTGATGTTTTTTTTAACTATGCAAACCGTTATTACCACAGGCTGTTAAGAACCGCTGATATAAAAAGTGCAGATGATCAGATTTTTAAGTTCGCACTGAGCTGCCCTGCAGAAATAGTAAAGGAAGTTCAGAAAGAGCTGAATAATCTGATAGGGCATATTCTTACTCCCACAGCAAGCGGACATGGCGATATTGACCTGATTCTTCCGGGTATTAATAAAGCACATGGTTTGACTATTCTTCAGGAAAAATGGGGGGATTTCAAAGGATGAAATTCTTGCTTTCGGTGACAGCGGCAATGATATAGAGATGCTGGCTCATGTATATTACAGCTATGCAATGGAAAATGGAAGTGAAGAGGCAAAGAGAACAGCAAGATTTGCCGCACCGTCAAATAATACAAACGGAGTACTGGAAATTATTGATAAATATATCTAAGCTTTAGTAGTAAACAGGGTAAAAATAATCTGGTGAAAGATACTGTGATATGTTATAATAGCCTGATAGTTCAAAATTAATAGTAAGGGAGTTTAGTCATGCAAAAAGCGGCACAGTCAATAGTGGCTTTTATAATAGGGATTTTTGGGGCAAGTGCAGGAAAAATAATAGGAATTATATTTATTTCCATGATACCGGTTATTGAATTACGTGGAAGTATTCCGGCAGGATTTGTTATGGGTCTGCCGTGGTATGCGAGTCTGGTATGTTCCATAATAGGGAATATACTTCCAGTACCCGTTATTCTGTTATTTGTGGTAAAAGTGTTTGAATTTATGAAAAAACATAATATATTAACAAAATTTATAAATAAAATGGAACAAAAAGCAATGAACAGAAGCGAAAAAGTTTCTAAAGGAGAATTTTGGGGTTTAATGCTTTTTGTAGCAATTCCGCTTCCGGGGACAGGTGCATGGACAGGTGCATTAATAGCAGCATTATTGAAAATGAACAGAAGGGACTCATTTCTTTCGATTATGTTTGGTGTAACAATAGCCGGAACAATTATAACATTAGGGACTTACGGAGTATTAGGATTTATATTTAAATAAACTTACAGGCTGTACATCTTTGAATAATAGATTTTCAAGGATTTCGGCTTTTTTTATTATAAAAAAATTAATAAATAACATAAATTTAGAAAAAATATAATTTTGATATATGTAGAAACTTTGAAAATCAAGCAATTGAACAGCCTGATGATCTCTTGACTTTGGAAATGAAAATATGTATACTTGAGAAATTGTAATTAAATGGGTTACAATCACTGTTTTATTTATGCTGCAAAATTTATTTAATGTACTTGGAGTGTATCCTTAAGAGAAAAGAAGTACTTTATTTACCACGTTTGTGTTGTTTCAGCTTTTGAATGCTTTTAACTGCAGAGAACCGGGATATGAAAGTATCACGAAAAATTTTAAACAAAATAAAATAATGTTAGATGTTTTCATTCTGACATTTATATTACAGATATTAATAACACAGTATGGATGAAAATATTTTTATACTGTTTTATATTAATTCTGCTTTCTGAAATTATAAAGGCAGGAGGCCGGGAAAAAGGAACAGCTCAAATGAATTAACGAATTAGTGCATTTAGGTTTTTATTACTCTAAATGTACTTTTTTACGAATATTAAAATTAATTTTTAATAATTTGATTTGCAGCAATATTCCTGACATTCTGCGTGAGGGATGAATACAACAATTAATTGAGCAGAAAGCGGACTGTTACAAATACTGTGTGCCATATCTTGATAATACTCTAAAGACAGAAAAACTATGAACAAAAGATCCGGAGACTTTTACAGTATCAAAGCAGACACATTTTTTAAATAACATATTGAGATTTCTCCAGAGCAGTAATTTAAATATAAAATATAAATGATAAAATACATGATGAAAAGAAAAATCTTGTAATGTAGTTCCTAATATATTATAATAACAGGGAGAATCAGGTTTTAAATATAGAACAGTTTTTAATATTTTTACAATTCTAAGTACAATCATAATTTAAAATATAATAATCATCATAAGATAGAAAATAAAGCACCAAAAAATATAGATTAAAGTAATCTATTTTTTTTGGCAGCAGACTGAATGGCAAGTCAACTTTTATGGAGTAATATCGTAATTTAATATTTCAAAAAGTTATTTTATAGATTAAAGATTTTCAAAGAAAAACTGCATGATAAAACACTATGAATCTGTAGATTTTCATTTTAATAAACGAGGCTGTAATATGTACAAAATCAATTTATTTCAGTCTTATGCGGATATTACGGAATTATCCGTGGTCTCAAACTCAGAAGAAAATCGAGGTGATAAAATTGAACCGGAAACTCAAGGAAAAGATTCGAGAAGCGTTTGCATCAGTGTTGCCGATTACTGCAATTGTACTGATTCTGAGTACGCTGTTGGTGCCGATATCCATAGGTACCATTGTTATGTTTATGGCAGGAGCTTCCCTGCTTATCATCGGTATGGGATTTTTTTCACTGGGAGCCGATATGGCTATGATTCCTATAGGTGAAGCAACAGGAATCCAGTTTACTAAAACAAAAAAATTATGGTTATCTGTGATATTCTGTTTTATAATGGGGTTTATTATCACTATTGCCGAGCCGGATTTACAGGTACTGGCAAGACAGAGATCGGAGAGCGTC
>JAITVW010000302.1 GCA_031285605.1 Fusobacteriales bacterium
TTTTCTATGTTGTCTTTTCTTCTGCCTTTTTCCTGGAATTCCACCTCAAGATTAGATGATCTGTTATTAATCTCGGAAATCTCATTTTTCAGTACCTCTAATTCCCGGAATATCTCCATATTATCATCTTTTTTTTCCTGAAGCCTTGTATAAGAATCTTCCCTGTATTGGTTTATTTCTCTTAATTCCGCCTCTTTTACCGAAAATTCATTTTCCACTTCTTTTATCTTTTCATTTAATGATTCGATTTTTTCTTTCATATCTTTTTTATCAATATTTTTTTGATTTATATTATAGTTTACAGTCATCAGCTTCAAAGTGTTTATCTTTCTTGTAAATACTTTATAAAGCTTTGCTTTATCACTTTGTTCCTTTAATATGCCTACTCTTGAAGCAAGATCATTTTCCACATATTCTATTTTCTCCACTTCACTCTGAATATCATTCAGCTTTTTTACGGATTCTTCTTTTTCTGTTTTGGCTCTTTTTACACCTGCCGCCTCTTCTATGAGCTCTTTTAATTCTTTGGGAGTGGAGCTGATAATTTTTTCCACTCTTCCCTGCCCTATGATGGAATAAGCCTGCTTTCCTATTCCGGTATCCATAAAAAGGTTATTTATATCTTTCAGACGAATTTTTCTGTTATTTATTAAATATTCATTTTCTCCGCTTCTATATATTCTTCTGGTAATTTTCAGATCTGTAAAATCTATATCAAGATATCTGTCGCTGTTATCTATGACAAGACTTACTTCTGCCACTGATTTGGCCTTTCTGTTTTTCCCGCCGGAAAATATAACATCTGAACTGTCCTTTGCTCTTATGCTCTTATAACTCTGTTCTCCCAGCACCCAAAGAATTGCATCAAGAATATTGCTTTTCCCGCTCCCGTTAGGTCCGACTATTGATGTAATACCGTTAGTAAAGTCTATTACGGTCTTTTCGGCGAATGATTTAAAACCGTTCAGCTCTAATGCTTTTAAATACATCTTTCCTCCGATTGTAGATTTATTATAATATTATATCATAAATATAGAAAATATATAAATAAAAATGAGCATAATCCATTATGCCCATATCTGTAATCTGTCTATTTTAACAGAAGCCTGCCGATTATTCTATTATCTGCAATAAAATCAAGATACTTCGGTTCACCCTTTATTCTATAATTTAACATTTAAAAATACAAAATTATTGTTATTTTATCATAATTTCTGTTTATCAGCAGTATTATATTTTTACATTACTATTACCAAAGTCGGCTCTTTAGGAACCCTGTATCCGTTTTTATCTCCCGGAGTAGAATTTCCAAGCCAGTCATAAATAAATTTTATCTGATCATCATAGTGTCTTACACACTTGTGTGACTCTCTGTATGTCCCTATTTTTTTTGCAGTTGTTGCTTTTCTTGCATCTCTGTTTGGTCCGTAAGAAGCAGGAATACCATGAAGATAACCGCCTCCGCTGAATCTTACCGCATATGCAGCTTCTCCGTCTACTACCACATCTGTCCTCCCTGCAATCTTTTTACTCTCCTCTACCTGCTCATTTAATCTGGCTCTTCTTGTATAGACCATCACGGGTTTTGAATATGCAACAAGAAAATCACCGTATGGTGTTGCATATGAAGAAGCACCGTCATCTTTTCCCGTAGTAACAAAAGAGTAAGTTATTACATTCCATTTACCGTCTGTTTTTTCTATTACTGCTTCATTTTCACTTTCTGAATCCACTATTATAAAACGATTTATTTCAGCGGTAATATTAGTATTTTTCAGCTTCGTCTTATTGGAAGAACTGATGTAATACGGTCCTCCGTACGCCAATGTCTCCACCTTTATGAAACCGCCGCTTTCATCAAGTATTTTTAGTATAGATCTGTCGGGAATATTTATGAATTCCTTTGAGTTAGGTGCTGTATATCCTCTTATGCTCTGATTTTCCCTGTTTCCGAATTTATCTTTCGGGGTATTTACATCTTTGCTTAGAGCCGCATACTGATCTATTACGTATATATCCTTTTTTTCATTAAAAGCCTTATTCAAAAATTTGTTTGTTTTATCTATTCTGTCTGCCATTTCATTCCAGTTAAATTCTCTTTTCAGCACTCCGTCTGCATATACATATCCGATTCTTTTATCCGAAAGCTCTACCTCGTACCAGTCATATTCGCTGTTAACGCTGTTTCTGTCCAGTTTTCTAAGAACTTTTATTTTCTCGGGATATTTTGCATTAACAATAATTTCTGCCTGATAATTTGGTGCCTTTCTTATTTTTACGTCAGATTTTACAAAAACGAAATTATCCAGATCCTTAGGTGCATTTTTATTGTATTTTAGATTAAAAGTCATATTATCCGGCTTTTTATCACTGTATTGTTCCAGTACTTTATATACAGCCTTTCCTGATGTTTCAACAATTTGTGTATTTTCAGGCTGTTTTTCCGGATTTTCTGCCGAAACTGTTTCCGGTTTTTTAGGTGTTTCTTCAGGCTTTTTTACAGTTTCCTCAGGTTTTTTCACCGGTGTCTGAGTGCCTGAAGCTGTCTTCTTACCAGCCTTATACTCAAAATAATTAGTTATAAAATCATTTGTAAATTTACCAAATTCACTTCCAAATGTATCGGTGGAAAATACTTTTTCAGTTTGATAATCTTTTTTATATGTGTCATTTCCCTGATTTATATATGAAACATAATTGGTCGCTACATTAATAGATACTACTTTGTAATATATTAAAAGTATATCTGCCTGTCCGTCCTTATTTAAGTCAATTTTCTTTTCATTAAGACTCCATCCGTCCAGTTCCATCTTAGAGCCGTTATATTTATCCGGTACTTTCAGTAATTCTGAAAATATCATAAGAGAAAACAACATAAAAAGAACAGTAATTTTTCTTTTCATGGTTATACCTCCTTGCTTTTTTCTATCCCGTAAATGAATATAGTAATATTTTTAAATTTTTCAAATTATAAAACTTTCTTTTTATAAGATTTATACCTATAGTTTATCAAACTTTCCAGCAAAAATCAATGATCTCAAATTTAACAATTTAAACCTGAACTCATTTATCTGCATAATTCACAGACACTATAAACATGTACATACAATAAAAAAGAAAAAAAGAAAGAAAGAAAGCTGCTTTTTTACAGAAGCTTTCTGGTATCATAATTCATTTACATCGTTAGAATGTCGGCATTACTGAACCTTGATATTTCTCCTCGACAATTTTTTTCATCTCATCACTATGAAGTACTTTTATTAATGTTTTTATTCTTTCATCATTTTCATTTCCTTTTAATACTGCAATTATATTGACATATGGAGAGTCTTTGCTTTCTAATGCAAGACTTTCTCCCGGATTAAGCCCGTTTTTCACCGCATAATTTCCGGGAATTACTGCCGCTCCTACTTCTTTTAGTCTTATCGCTATCTGATCAGCAGTTATTGTTGTTATTTTCAGATTTTTAGGATTTTCCGCTATATCATCAAGTACAGCTGCTGCATTATTCGGATCCTTTAATTTTATAATGCCGTTTTTATCAAGCAGTATCAATGATCTTGCCAGATTCGTAGGATCATTTGCTATTAAAATTTCCGCTCCGTCTTCCAGTCCACCAAGGTCTTTGTATTTGTCCGAATAAAGCGCAAGTGGCGCTGTATAGCTTCTTGCCACATCTGCTATATCTGTTCCGTTTTTTTCATTATAGTTATCTAAAAACGGCTTATGCTGAAATATATTTGCATCAACGGATTTTTCTGTAAGAACTTTATTCGGCATTACATAATCATTAAAAATCTCCACTTTAAGCTCTATTCCTTCTTTTGCCATAAGCGGTACTGCTTCTTTCAGTATTTCACCATGCGGCTCGGGCGTAGCTGCTACCACAAGAACTTTTTTTCCTTCAGGTTTTACCGCTGTATCTTCTTTGCTTCCGCATGAAAGCAAAAATGCTCCCATTAGTATTCCCAGTAATATCTTTTTCATTTTTTCCTCCTGTTATAAATCTTTCATTGTATCGGATATTTCTAAATTCTTTATCTTCAGTGCAGTGTCTTATTCAGAATCAGCAAAAAAATTTTGATTAATTTATTATTCTGCCTGACAAAAAAATATACAAAAACCATATTAACCCGTAACAATGCTATAATCATTAAAATTCAGCCGATTATGGACAGAACACTACACCGGATAAAAAGTTTTAAAAAAAATCAGATAAGAATTTGGAAACCCTCTTTCTGATTTTTTATTTTATTAAAATGCCGGTACTACAGATCCCTGATATTTCTCTTCTATAAATTTTTTAATTTTTTCACTTTGAAGTACTTTTACTAATTTTTGTATTCTCTCGTCATTTTCATTTCCTTTTAGAACTGTAATTACATTTGCATAAGGTGAATCCTTATCTTCAATAAATATACTGTCTGTAAGCGGATTCAGATTATTTTTCATTGCAAAATTACCGTTAATTACTGCTGCACCGACTTCACTGAGTCTTGTAGGAATCTGATCAGCATTTAATGCTGTAACTTTCAGTTTTTTAGGATTTTCAGCTATATCCTCTATTGTAGAATCCAGCTTTTGGTTATCCTTTAATTTAATTATTCCGCTTTTATCCAGTAATATCAAGGCTCTTCCTCTGTTTGTAGGATCATTTGGAATTAACACATCTGCACCTTCAGGCAGCCCGGATAAATCCTTAGTACTTTTAGAATATACAGCAAGCGGTTCTACATG
>JAITVW010000137.1 GCA_031285605.1 Fusobacteriales bacterium
AAATTCGTTGAATTCTATAGGGGCTTATATATCCGGCGGAACATTTACAAATACAGGAAGTATGAGCGTAGGAACAAACGGAATAGCAGTATTGGCAGATATGACTGATATAAATATGTCTGGCGGCACTATAAATTTGACAGGAAATAAAGCTGTAGGTTTTCATTTAGAAAACGGAAGTAATATTACAGGTGCGACAGGAACAGTTAATGTAGACGGTACTGATATAGTAATATTTAATATAAAAGGCTTAAGTGCATCTATTCCAAACGGATTAACAATAAATCCTACAGCAGGCTCAACTTATATTTTAGCTAATATAGATGAAGGTTTATTTACAACAGGAGCAGGGACTTTAACAGCGAGTGCAAATTCTGTTTTAATATCAGGGACTAAATCTGGTGTAATGATAGGTGCAGGAACAGTTGTAACATCTACAGGTACAAATAGTGTAGCATTATCAGCTGATCAGGTATCTACTCCGGCATTAATATCACCATATAATGTAGAAGCTGAAAATCTGGGGACTATAACACTGGGTGACAGCTCAGCAGCTATTTATGTATCTAATGGTGCCAGTGGATTAAACAGTACTGATATAACTGTAGGAGATAATTCAGTAGGAATTTTCGGTAAAAACGGAAACGGAACAGGAAGTATAAAAAATAACGGGGTTATAACAGTAGGGCAGAATTCGCAGGGATTATACGCAGAAGGTGGTATAACACAGGTAGAAAATATAAGTATGATTAACGGAACTATGGCAAATTCAGTGGGAATGTACGCATCCGGTGTAATTCCTATGTTGAACAGCGGAACGATTGATTTAAGCGGAGTTGATTCAATAGGAATGTTCTCTGTAGCTTCTCCGGGAAGTACTGTAAACATTCAGAATACCGGAAAGATAAAAATAGGAAATTCAACTAACCCTTCTAATCCGGCAGTAGGAATATACAGTGAGAATGAAGATGAAGTTATCACAAATAACGGAGAAATAGAAGTAGGGGCAGGTTCTCTTGGAATATATAAATTTGGACATCCGACTTTAAGCGGAACTATTCAACAGAATGGAAAAATAACAGTTGGAAGCGGAGGAGTCGGGATATATAGTAATGGAGATCTGGTTACATTATCACCAACTTCACAGATCATACTGCAGGGGAATAATGAAGCAGTCGGAGTATATGGAACAAATAATTCTGTTATAACAAATACAAGCTCTGATCTTAGTATAGGGAATAATAACTATGGTGTAGTATTAGAAACAGGAGCAGGTTTCGTAAATAATGCCGCTGTAAATATGGGGACAAATGAGGTTCTGGTATATTCAACCGGCGGGGGAATAATAACAAATAATTTTCCTATAACTATGATTGGTGACGAAAATATAGCGGTTTATGCTACAAACGGAGAATATGTGTCGAATACTTCAGTTATAGACGCCACAGGTAAAATAGGAAATATAGGTATTTATAATAAAAATGGTCATATATTAAGTACTGTTACCGGGAAAATATATGTAGGTAATTCTAATGTACCTGTACCAAGTAATCCTTCAGATCCAAGTAATAAATATGCAGTAGGACTCTATGGTGAAGGAGCAAAAATAGAAAACCATTCAGACATAGAAGTAGGAACAGGCGGAATCGGAATTTATATAAAAGATAATAACGCAGCAACTATTGCAGAAAACTACGGGCATATAATACTGAACGGAGCCGGAGCAATAGGTTTATATGCAGAGAATGGAGTAATCATAAATGAAGGAACTATAGATGTAAACGGTAATGACGGAATAGGAATGGCCGGTGTTACTTCAACATTAATAAACGGAAATAACGGGATAATAAATTTAAATGCTGATAATGGTATCGGGATATACGGAAATACCGGCGGAAGTATAGAAAATATGGGGATAATAAATATCGGCTCTGGAAATAATAATATTGGAATAGGAAAAGGGAGCGGAACTGGAATAGTAAATGCAGGAGGATTATTTGGTGAAGGAACCGTTCTGGGAAATACAACTATAAATGGGAATGAAGTAATCTCAAGTTTGGGAAATAGCTATCCAACACCTAGTATAGTTAATTCCGGAGTGATAAATGTAAGTGAATATTTTACAAATGAAGGAGGAGTAATAGCAATAAAAGTAGATCCTTCTACAATAAGACCGGCAGTTGCAGGCTCAGCAGACGACAAAGCAAGATTTGTAGCAGATTCTGTACAGATAAATGCACCATATTTTAGTGTAAGCGAAGAAAATCCTGTTCAGATATTGGCAAGTTTTACACAGGGAACTAATGCAAATGTTTATAAATTAAAAGATGTATTTAATCCAACAACTCCGGGAGGAGGACCAAATTCTGGAACAATTCACGTAATAAGTAAATCGCTTACTTGGAGAGCAACACCAGAAGTAAATTCTTTAGGAAATATAGATATATGGATGGAAAAAATACCTTATGATGATTTTACCAGCGGTTTATGGTATGAAGATTTTGGATTAGCATTAGATTCAAAGTATGGAATCTATGGAATATCTGATAAAGCGATAGAAATATTTAACAAAATAGATATGATTGAAACAGATCAAGAACCAGAATTCAGAAGAGTAATGGCAAGTCTTGCTGGAAATGTATATGCTAACATAAATCAAAGAGAAAATGACATAGTCAAAACATTTGAAAATTCGTTACATTTATTACAAGATTCAACGAATAACACAAAAGAAAATGTAAAAATAAGTGTAATAGCCGGAAAAGGTAAAAACAAAGAAGAAACAGACGGAGTAACAGATTATGATTATACAACAACAGGAGTACTGGCATTAAGAGAAGTGGAGAGAACATATAAACATACATTCGGTTATTCATTAGGATATGTTCATACAGGCTTTGAATTTGCAGATGGAAATGAAAGTGAAGAATGGGTGGATACAATACAGCTTGGAGTGCATAACAAGTATAAATCAAATGGGTGGAAAATAGTAAATGATCTTACAGGAAGAGCAAGTATCCATAATGTAGACAGAAATATAGACTGGCCAAGCTCTGACAGCAGATCAGAAATGGACGGGACATATGAAACATACAGTATAACAAGTGACAATATACTTGGGAAAGAATTCGGATTAGGAAAAAAAGCAAGTATAATGCCTTATGGAGCATTCAGAGCAATGTATGTGACAAGACCGACATTTAATGAAAGCGGACTGGAAGCCCTTGAGGTGGAAGGAAATAAAGCATGGAGTGCAAAGCCGAGAGCCGGGGTAGAAGTGAAAGGGGCAGTACCTTTAGGAGCTAAGACAGCATGGCAGCTGAAAGGAACACTTGACCTTGCATACGAATATGAGCTTGCAGATCTTAATGAAAGAGAAAAAGCGAGATTAACAGCAATAGAAGATGGATATCATAAATTGTCGAAACCTGAAGATGAAAAAGGAACATTCAGAACAAGAGCAGCAATAGGGGTAGAAGTAGAAGACAGATACGGAATATTCCTTACGGGAGAATACTTAACAGGAGATGATAAAAATGATTACAGGGCAGGAGTAAGTTTAAAGGCAGCATTTTAATTAATAAAAAGAGAAAGTAGAGGGTTTCCGGAAAAAACCTGGTATGTTCACTCTGGAAACACTCTTTTCTTATCTCTGAAAGGACAAGAATGGATAAAAAAGATGTAATTAAAATAACGTTGGAACTGATAAAAGAGAAGAAACTGGAGAAAGCGTCGGTAGGGGAAATAGTAAAGAGACTGGAATTAAGCCCTGGAAATCTATATTATCATTTCAGAAGTAAAAATGAAATATATAAAAAAGCAGCAGATTATTCAGCTGAAGAAATAATAAAAAATTTAAATAAAGTAAGGAAAAAAGGGGATAAAAAGGGCTATTTATACAATCTGACGAGATCACTAATAAAATTTTTAGAGGAACGAGAAGAGATACTTTGTTTTTTATTAAGTATGAAAGGAACATGTTTTTTGGATAAAGAACTGGAATCTCAGGATATTCTGATTAAGTTCAAGAAATTATTGTTGGAAGAGAAAAACAGTTTGGAAGATGATAATAAAATATTATTAAAGTTAAGTATGTTTATGGGCTCAATATATGAAGTATTATATATAAATAAATTGGTAAAAAAGAAGAGTTTAAATGAAGAGGAAATACAAGAGATTTCAGAATCTTTTTGGGGAAATAATATGCTGAATAATGAATATAATAATTGACGACAATAACTCAATTATTTATATTATAAAAAAATATTGAAAAAATAATTTATATATGATATAATAATAATGATAAAGATAATAATAATTTTTTATTTAAGATCAGAGATTGGCAGCTCTGATTTTATTTTAGTAATAAATAATTAAATATCTGTAGATTGCGGGTGATCCCTTTTGCTCTCCCCCCTATTTTTGAAAGTGACATCTAAGATATGGTCTTCATAGAAAAAGAAAAACAGAGTTATTTCACCTAATAAAAAAATTGACAATTATATATAATATGTGATATTAATACTTTGTTACTAAATTTTTTATAATATTAGGTGGGAACATGAAAAAGATATTGCTTATTATTGGTTTAATAGGTTCATTATCATTTGCGGGACAGAATGTAATTGAAATAAGGAGGATATTTTAAACAGCATTCCTGTATAGATATAATTTTAGAAATTTTACAGGAGTAACACCATATATAAAAGCTAACTTAGGATACTCAATAAGTTCAGGTGATACAAATGTTAAATTAAACAATATATATTCAGGGAAATCGGTAGAAGAATATAATTCAAAAATGAAGGATAAAATATATTATGGAGTAGGTGTAGGAAAAGAGTATAAGAATTTTTTAGTAGATCTTACTTATGATATTACACAATCTCAATGAATAAAAGAAAATAACTCTATTTAGGGTTA
>JAITVW010000143.1 GCA_031285605.1 Fusobacteriales bacterium
TGACAGGGCTTAAAATAGGCGGACAGGTTTTGGACACAAGAGAGATAGAAAATATCATAGGGACAGCTAAAACTACAGGTTCAGAATATGCCGAGAATCTTGAAAAGCATTTGAAAGAATATAGTGTTGCCTTTAAAGAAGGGACATATGTGACAAAAATAGAAGAAGACGGAAAGAATAAACTAATTACTACAAGTGATACGAAAATATATAAATCAAAAACTGTAATAATAGCAACAGGTGCCAAATGGAGGGAATTAAATATTCCCGGAGAGCAGGAATATAAAGGAAAAGGAGTTCATTACTGTGCTACATGCGACGGACCGTTTTACAAAGGACTGGATGTAGCTGTAGTAGGCGGAGGAAATTCCGGAATAGAAGCTGCCCTTGATATGGCAGGCATAGCCAAAAATGTAACTGTAGTGGAATTTATGCCTGAGCTGAAAGCTGATAAAATATTGCAGGATAAGCTAAATGAAAGAAATAATATCAAAGTTGTCACAAATGCTGCTGCTACAAAAATATACGGAGAAAACTTTACAAAAGGAATGGAATATAAAAACAGAGCAGATGAAAGTATGCATGAACTGAATATTGACGGTATATTTATAGAAATAGGACTTACACCGAACAGTGAATTTGTAAAGGATTTGGTAGCGACTAACAAAATCGGAGAAATCATAATTGATGAAAACAACATGACTAACATAAAAGGAATCTTTGCATCCGGTGATGTAACAACAGTAAAACAAAAACAGATAGTCATATCTGTGGGAGAAGGAGCAAAAGCTGCTTTGGGAGCTTTTGATTACCTGCTGAAAGAGTATTAAAAATATTAGATATAAAAACTGGTTTTTAAAGCCGGTTTTTTATTTTATATCAGCGTAATATAATAAAATGAGTTTTTAAAGAATTTTGATGTCAGTTATTTTTCTTTTCAGTTTTTCCAACATCAAAGTATTAAATCAATTTGAATCTGTGTTTTAATGAACAGGGATGCCGGAAACAGGAGAGATAATTTAATAAAAATGTTGAATTTGATAAAAATCTTAGAAAATGCTAAAATAATGGGAGTGAATGTTGAAGAACTTTCTTTGTTCTGTGCCCAGAGCAGGTACGGCAGATTAAGAGGCGGTGTTTGCTATATCAAAAAGAAAGTTGGAGATTTCTGTGAAAATCGGTGAAAAGCTCAAAAGCTTAAGGCAGGAAAAGCTTTTAACGCAAAATGAATTAGCAGACAGATGTGAATTATCAAAAGGATTCATATCACAGCTGGAAAGAGACCTTACTTCCCCGTCTTTATCCACTTTGGAGGATATACTGGAAGTATTGGGGACGAATATAAGAGAATTTTTTAATGAAACACAGCAGGAAAAAATCGTATTTTCAGATGAAGATTTTTATGAATTTCAGAATGAAGAATTAGGATATGAAATAAAATGGATAATTCCAAATGCACAGAAAAATAAAATGGAGCCGATTCTGATAACTCTGGAACCCGGCGGAAGATACAAGCTTGAGGTGGCACATGAGGGTGAAGAGTTCGGATATGTATTGTCAGGCGCCGTTAACATACATTTAGGAAATAAAAAATACAGGGCAAAAAAAGGTGAGAGCTTTTATTACAAGCCAGGTGTAGACCACTATATCTCAAATGTATCAAAAACAGGGATATCAAAAGTTTTATGGGTAGCCACTCCGCCGTCATTTTAAAAAAAGATTGACAAAAAATATAAAAATTATTATTATATAAAGCAAGTGGGAAGTGAAGAAATTTGAGTAGCAGCTTAATTAATTAAGTTATTATTCAAATGATTGTTTTTATTTGTATATATAAATACATTGGGAGGACTTGGCATGAAAAAGTTTTTGATTGCTGTAATGACAATATTTTTAATTTTTAGCTGCGGGAAAAAAGAAGAGGAAGCCGCTGTTGAAAAAACAACCGAAACTAAAGAAGTATCAGCTTCAGAAAAAGAAACCCCGAAAAAAGAGAAAGTTCCTGAAAGTGAGAAGGTAACAGTAGACGGAATAGAAGTTACAATAGAAAATAAAAGAATAAAAGTCGGGGATAAGTTAGAGGATGCAGAATTAACTGCTCCTGTTAATGAATTCAATAAAATGAAGAAAGTGAGACTTTCAGATGATAAAGGTATAAAATTAATTTATACTGCACCGTCGCTGGATACTCCGGTATGTTCGCTTCAGACAAAAATGCTTGATGAAAAGGCAAAAGAACATGCAGATGTCTTTTTTTATTCAATAACTGATGATTTACCCTTTGCTATGATGCGATTTTGTTCTGATAACGGAATAACAAATCTGAAAACTTTGTCTGATTTTCAGACACATGAATTTTCCGCTAAAAATGGTTTTTTGATGAAAGAATATCAGCTGCTGGTAAGAGCAGTGATAATAGTGGATGAAGATAATATCGTAAGATATGTGGATTATGGAAAAGAAGTGACAGATCAGCTTGATCTTGGAAAAGCAACAGATTTTTTGGAGAAGAAAATGTTAAAAAAATAAAATTCAGCGAGGTAAAAAATGAAAAAATTAATGATGATAATATTGGGAGTAATATTTTTGGTATCATGTTCCGGAAAAACATCTGCGACATTTGATTTGGATGCTGTAAAAGGTGCAAAGTTTCCTGCATTTACAGCAAAATCAATTGACGGGAAAGAAACATTCAAAAGTACCGATCTTTTGAAAAGCGATAAAAAGACATTATTTGTTATTGCTGCTGAATGGTGTCCGCACTGCCGTGACGAAGCTGTGGAAATACAGGAGTTTTATGAAAAGCATAAAGATGAAGCTAACATAGTGGTTATATACAGTGCAAATAACTCAAGTCCTGAAATAGTGACTGAATATTTGACAAAAAATAAATATACATTTCCTGCTTATTATGACTATGATAATATAATTCTGTACGGTTCCAAAATAGAATCATTTCCATTTAATGCAGTGATAGGAAAAGATGGGAAGATAGAAGAAATAGTCGAAGGCGGATTAAATTACGACAGTCTGGTAGAAAAATTAATTAAGTAAATATATAAAGATCGTTTTAGGACGGTCTTTTCGTTTTTTTAGGCAGTGAATATTTTACGACAAGTTTGCTCTTTTATGAAAATATAATATGATAATTATAGAAAAGAGTTTTGTATCAATGAGTTGTTAACAATCTAGCGAAGCAAAAAAGGAGACTGATTTTCTAAGTTGTTTTTATTGACTGCAGTAATATGTATCGGTATCATTTTCCACTTGTTAGAACCTTGTTCGTTTCAGCATAAAAAATATTATTTTTTACCTGCTCTCTTGACTAAATAACATTTATGTAATATACTATAGTATAAAATAATGAAAGTGGCGCAGCAGTCATTTTTAGTGAGTATGTAACTGATATAGATGCAGGCAGAACTCAAATTAACTGAAAATATCTTTTTTAGTTAGTTTGGGATTTTTTTTTGGAAAGGAGAAATTAAGTGAAAATAAGTCAAATTTTGAATAACAATGTAGTTGTTGTTAAACGGGGAATGAATGAGATTATTGTGTATGCGAAAGGGATAGCATTTAGAAAGAAAGTCGGACAAGTTATATATGAAGATGAAATTGAAAAAACGTATGTACTGGATTCAAATGATATGTTGGAGCATTTTAGTTATTTACTGTCTCATTCTGAGCCAAATCATATTACTCTGGTCAATCAGATCATAAAATACGGTGAAGATAAATTAGGGGAAAAATCTAACGACTACTTAAATTTGACTTTACTGGATCATATTGACTTTGCACTTAAACGTGCACAAAAAGGGCAGTTTATCCGCAGTCCGCTGACATGGGAGGTCAAAAGATTTTATCCGAGGCATTTTCAAATTGGTATTTATGCGCTGGATTTAATAAAAGAACAGCTTGGATCTGAATTTCCCGTTGATGAAGCAGTATCGATCGCACTGCACTTTGTAAATATGGAAGAAGGAAAAAGTAATCTTGATGAAGCAATACATTCTATGGAAACACTGAAAGATATAATTTCCATTATTCATTATCATTTTCAAATAACATTTGACGAAAATTCTTTGGATTATATGAGATTAATGACCCATCTTCAATATTTTATACAGCGTGTATCGAGTAACAGTCCTTATTCTGTTATCGGTGACAAAGTTTTGAACCAGCAGATAAAAACCTTATACAGCAATGTTTATAACTGTGTCCAAAAAATAAAAATTTATGTTCAGAAAAAATATAACTGTAATTTGACAATTGATGAGGAAACATATTTAATGCTTCATATTCATCGTATTTCAGATAAATAAACTTTGAAAGGAGAAGAAAAATGAAATATAAAGAATTTAATGAAAAAATTATAGAACTGGTAGGAGGGAAGGGCAATATTCAAAGTGTCGTTCATTGTATGACGAGATTAAGATTTACACTTAAAGACAGATCAGAAGCAAAAACAGATGAAATAAAAGCTTTGGACGGAGTAGTTGATGTTGTTTCCAATAATGTGGCTTATCAGATAATAGTAGGAACTCACGTAAATGAAGTTCATGCCGAATTAATCTCAATGCTTGATTTAAAAAATGATGCTGATGCTCCCAAAGAAAAGAAACATCCGTTAAAAGCAATGCTTGACTTAGTATCAGAGATAATGACGCCGGTTATTGAGCCGATTATTGCATCAGGTCTGCTTGCAGGTTTTTTATCATTATTTACCATTACAGGGATTCTGTCTGAGAAAGGTGCTACTTTCCTGCTGTTGAACTCAATTCGTGAAGCAGTGTTTTACTTTCTGCCTATTTTAATTGCAATGTCATGTGCAAAACGTTTGAAAGCCAGTCCGTATTTAGCAGTAGCTTTAGCGGCGACTTTAGTATCGGCTTCTATTAACGGGGTTGAGGGATTAAGTATTTTTGGGATTTCACTGCCGCAGACTACTTATGCAAATTCATTTATTCCAATAATTTTAGCAATATGGTTTATGGGGAAATTAACAGTTTTTCTGCAAAAACGAATTCCGCAGTTCTTACAGTATTTTTTAAATCCTGTATTGATCATGGTTATTTGCCTGCCTGTAACATTACTGTTTTTCGGACCGATCGGTATATGGATCGGAGATGGAATCGGATGGTTTTTTGAGCTGTTGAATAACATGTTCGGAAGCTGGATTGTAGTAATGTTATATGCTGCCCTGCAGCCTTTCTTAATTATGCTGGGTGCAGGAAATTTTATGATGCCGCTTTCATTAAATTTCCTGAATAAAATGGGTTATGATCCTATTTTTCTGGGTGCAGCAACAATTTCAGATATAGCAGTTTCAGGTGCTATGCTGGGTTATTTTTTTAAGGCTAAAGAAATGAAACAGAAACAGCTGTTCGGAACAGTTAGTTTCAGCGCATTGATGGGTGTGACTGAGCCGGCAATTTACGGGGTATTTGTCAAATTTAGAAGACCGTTTACTGCTGTTATAATAGGCGGAGGTCTTGGAGGGCTGTTCGCCGGATTTATGAAAGTCAAAACTTATTCTATGGTCTGGGGATTAATGGGACTTCCATCTTATGCTCAGAATCAGGATTTTTCCAACTTGATTTTTATGGTTGCCAGTGTTGTTATAGCTTTTATCGGTGCAGCAATAGCAGCATATATTTTAGGAATTCCGTCTGAAGGAAAATCAAAAGATACCGTAACGGTTTCCGATAGAGACAATAAGCCTTTAAATAAAAAAGTTACTTTTTTATCTGTGGCAGAAGGAGAAATTGTACAGCTGGAAAATATAAAGGATCAGGCTTTTTCAACCGGAGCATTGGGGAAGGGTATAGGAATTATTCCAAGTTCCAATGAGGTTGTTTCTCCGTTAAAAGGGGAGGTAACAGTGGTATTTCCCACAAAACATGCAATAGGACTTAAAACTGACAGCGGTATCGAGGTTTTGATTCATATTGGAGTAGATACAGTGGAACTTGAAGGAAAATATTTTGAAACAATTGTTAAAGAAGGCGACAGGGTAGTACCCGGGCAGTTATTATCAAAAGTTGATTTTTCAGGAATTAAAGAGGCGGGTTATGATCCGACAATCATTGTAATTGTAGCAAATACTCCGGATTATCTGGATGTAATTCCCATAGTATCCGGTGCTGTAACAAAAGCCTGTGAAATTTTTACAGTGATAGTATAAGTGTATTTTGGAAATTAACTTGGTATATGAAAAGAAAGAAGGTTATTTATGGTATTGAAGAAGTCATTTTTATGGGGTGGAAGTATAGCAGCCCATCAATGTGAGGGAGCCTGGGATAAAGACGGTAAAGGTATGGGTATTATGGATCTGGTAACACAGGGTACTTATGAAGAACCAAGAGAAATAACTAAAACAATTGAAGAAGATAAAATATACCCTTCTCATGAAGGAATTGATTTTTATCATACTTATAAAGAAGATATTGCATTATTTGCAGAGATGGGTTTTAAAGCACTGCGGATTTCTGTTGACTGGTCCCGTATATATCCTAAGGGTGATGAAGAAAAAGCAAATGTACCGGGAATTCAGTTTTATCAAAATATTGTGGATGAATTATTGAAGCATAAAATAGAACCTGTAGTTACTTTATACCACTTTGAAATGCCTGTTCATTTAGTCAGTAAATACGGTTCATGGACAAATCGAAAAGTAATAGATTTCTATTTAAAATTCTGTAAAACAATGTATGAAGCGTTAAAGGGAAAAGTTCGCTACTGGTCTACATTTAATGAAATGAATCATATTGATCCCCAGACAGAAGCATCGGATATTTTCACATATATTATTGCGGGTTTAAAGTATTCTGAAATGGAGGATAAGAAACAGACACTTGCGATAATCGGATATAATATGGCTTTAGCAAGTGTAAAAGCTGTAAAACTGGGTCATGATACAGATGCCGACAATAAAATAGGATGTGTATTTGGTCTGACTCCGGTATATCCGTTTAATTGTGATCCTGTAAATGTTATGAATGCTTTCAAAGAAAACGAGCATGAATTTTATCAGATTGATGCAATGTGCAACGGTAAATTTCCCGATTATAAATTATGTGAATATCAGGCGCAGGGAATAACTCTTGACATCACAGAGGAAGATAAACAGGCTTTTGCACAAGGGAAAATAGATTTCATTGGTCTGAATTATTATTCTTCAAGTGTATCTCGTTATGAAGGCGGTGAAAATGATGAAGAGGCTTTGTTCGGCGGTGTACAAAATCCTTATCTGGAAAAAAGCAGATGGGGTTGGTCCGTTGATCCGGTTGGCTTGAGATATATATTAAATTATATTTATCGCAGATACAATCTTCCTGTTATTATTACCGAAAATGGCCTGGGAGCTTTAGACGAGCCGGATAAAAACGGAAATATCGAGGATAATTATCGTATTGAATATCTGCAAAAGCATATTGAACAAATAAGAAAAGCCGTTATTGAGGATCATGTCGAATGTTTTGGTTATTTAACGTGGGCGCCGATTGATCTGGTAAGTGCAACAACCGGTGAAATGAAAAAACGATATGGTTTTATTTATGTAGATAAACATGATAACGGCGAAGGGACTTTGAAAAGAAAAAAGAAAAAATCATTCTACTGGTATCAAAATGTTATAAAATCAAATGGCAGTGAATTATAAAAAATATTATGAATTACAAATTTTAGGAGGAAAGATATGAAAAAAAACCCATTTTTAATTCTGTTTATTTTTATCCTTACAGCTTCAATTCTTTACGGGAAGACTGATAAGCAGGATAAAGCAGTTTATCTTTATTTTATAAGACATGGAAAGACAATGTTTAATACTACCGGTCAGGTTCAGGGATGGGCTGACAGTCCGTTAACCGATGTCGGAATCTTACAGGCTCAAAAAGCCGGAAAAGGACTGAAAAATGTTGTTTTTCGTACAGCATATTCAAGTGATATGGGAAGAGCACGTTCTACTGCAAAAATAATACTGTCTGAAAATAAAAACGGAAAGCTGGAATTAAAAGAGCTTACGGGGCTTCGTGAATGGGGATACGGCGGATATGAAGGACGGGATGACGCTGATTTGTGGACACCGTTATTTCAAGAAAAAGGTATAGAATTTAAGGCAGACTGGTCCACATGGGAAGAGCTTACAGCAGTCATGACTGATAAAGAAATGGCCGATGCAATAGCCAAAAATGATCCTACGCAAACAGCCGAAAATTATGACGCCATAATAAAGCGTTCAAAAGAAGCAGTTGAACAAATGATAAAGGAAACGGAAACAAAGGGCGGAGGAAATGTACTTATCGTTTCTCACGGGAGTGAAATTCCTACTATTTTATCTATATATGTTCCAGAGCAGTATAAGGGCGAGAGTATAGGGAATTGCAGTCTTACTATTGTAAAAGTTCAAAATGGAGTATACACTCTTGTTAAAGCAGGAGATGTTTCTTATATGAAGTAAAATATCATTGGGAAATATGAGCCCGCTGTAGCAAGACACAGTCTCGGATTTATCGGCTGGTTGTTCAGGAATATGTCTGTACTCCCATATCCTTGCATAAGTTTAAATCCTTTGTATTTAGTTATAATACTATTGAATTTCTGCTTATGCAATTTTTTTGATTATTTCGCCACACTAAATAGTTCACAATCGGTTTATAATTGGTAAAAATCTTTTTTCCGGATTATAAAACTCTGTTTTTATGTTCTTTGAAAAATTGACATTTCTATTATAAAGTGATATTATTCTTACAGGAAGGAGGATGAAATATGTCAAAGGCAAGTTTTGTTGCTTCTTTGCTTACACAGGGTCAGATGGTCGAGAAGTATAAAGAAGCGGGAAATTCTATGCTGCCAATACTAAAGTCAAATCAGCCGGTAACTCTGAAGCCGGTAACTGATGAAACAGACCTGAAAATAAGTGATATTGTATTCTGCAAAGTAAAGGGAAATTACTATACTCATTTAATATCAGGAATAAGAAACAAAAACGGACATACTGAGTACCAGATATCAAATAATCATAAGTTTGTAAATGGCTGGATTAAAAAAAAGAATATTTTTGGCAGAGTAGTTAAAATTTGGTAGATTCCAGATTTTATTTTTTTATTAAATGAAAATTTTGCTATAATTTATTCTTTTATTTAATTAATTCATTTTATTTTATTCTTCTCAAAATATTTCTCTTTATTGCTTTTTATTTATTCAACTTCTTCTTTTTATGTGGTATAATTCAAATGATTTATAAAATTAAGATACATAAATTTCAAGGGAGGTTTTTGTGAATAACAATGATGAAAAAATATTTGGCTTTCCAAGTGAGCATCTGGACGGAATTTTAGGTTATCCGGGTTATGACCTGGAAAGAACATTTACTATTACTGATATCACAGGAGACCGTATATTTAACAAAGCGAATACAGATTTAAGCAAAGGATTTTTGAGTCTGGCAGGCATAAAAAACAGTAATGTAGTCGGTTCTTTTGGTAAAAGCCGTGAAAACAGCGGGAGTATAGTCAGTAAACTGGATCTCAGCGGTATACTCAATAAATCGAGTTCTGTTTCGGATAAGAATTTTCAAAATTCATCCGGAATTAAAAACAACAATACATTTAACAAATCTGATATTTTTAATTCAAAGCCTCTGGATCTGAATAATATATCCAAAGAATTGCCTAAGCCTCTGATTCTGGAAGAGGATAAAAATAATTTCCGTAAAGAAAAACCGCCGTTGATCGAAGGAATCCACGAAATGAACAGAACAGAGGACGAAAATAAACATAAACCGGTAAAATTTCTTCGGGTAATTGAGGATGCAATACATGAATTCGAGAAGCCGGGCGGACATCAGCTTTCTGACTTGGAAAGGTATCTTGGACAAAATAACGGAAGAAATGATACTAATAAACGTCTGGAAGAACTATCAGCTGCTAATAAAGTGCTGGAAGAACAGATAAAAGGGCTTAAGGCATCAAATGAATATCTTGAGAAACAGACTTTTGAGCTGGCAGACACTAATGCGAAGCTTAATATTCAGTTGATACATATTGAATCAGTAGCAGCAGGCACAGTTGAAGAATCCAAAAAGGTACAAAAAATAGCAATATCAGCAGTTTTTTTAGCATTAATTCCATTTGTAATAGAGATTTTGCGAATAGTTTTTTAAAAAATGCAGTTTAGAATTTATAGATTAACTAAGAATAAAAATCATAACAGGAAAGTGTGGGAAGTAGTTTTTTGAAATTATTTCCCACACTTTTTTTCAATAAAAATATGATGTTTAATATTTGCAACAGAAAAAATAAGTTTTGGAAAATATTTCATGTACTTGGTTGACTATTTCTTTTTGTACAGCTATAATTAAAAATATGATAATTTATTTAGCAGATGATGTAACGACAAGCTGGTTTAAAGAATAAAATAAAAAAGTATACAGCGGAAATATTTACATATGAAAATTATTTTTAAAACTAAAATTAATATAACCGGGGGGATAATATGAAAAAATGTGTCAAAGATGTAATAAGTTATTTGAAGGTAAGATTTCCTGAAAGTATAAAAGATTATTACTATGACAGTGAAGTTGATATTTACATTGTGGAGCATGATATCTTAGACTTGCTGGAAGATAGTGAATTTCAGGAAATAGTATATAGTAATTTATTTGATAATAATGTTTATAATGTACTTTTTGAATACAATCCTGAATAGAATAAAAATGCAGGAATATAATATCGGAACTATTCCTGCATTTTTATTGATAATTGGTTATAAAAAATTCAGAGGTAAAATTTTATAGTAATCGTTTTCTGTCATTTTATAATTATAAAAGTTATTTATAGAAAAAATGTAAATTTAAGATAATAATTTTGATAATAAAAGACAGTGTACAGATATAAAGAAAACGATTACTATATATTTAAAAACAGCCGGTTGCTGAAAATCTGTTTTTTTTATTT
>JAITVW010000222.1 GCA_031285605.1 Fusobacteriales bacterium
GTTAAAACAGCATGCATTAAATATAATACTGGTGATAAGAACATAAACAGGAATTCAAACGGTTCAGTTATTCCGGTCAAAAATGCAGTTAAAGCTATTGACATAAGCATTCCGCCTACTTCAGATCTTCTTTCTTTTTTAGCTGTAAGATACATAGCTAATGCAGCACCAGCTACACCAAACATCATTACCGGAAAAAATCCTGTCATAAACTGACCTGCAGTAGGATCTCCCGCAAAGAATCTGTTCAAATCTCCGGTTTTTTCATTGTAAGTTCCAAATACAAACCATACGAAACTGTTTAGTATGTGATGTAATCCTGTCGGAATTAATAATCTGTTCAGCATTCCGAATACAAATGATCCTATTGGTCCTGAATTTACTATCCATGTACCTGTTTTCGTAAAGATAATGTCAAATACCGGATAAATAAATCCTAGAACTGCACCTTCCACAAGTGCAAATAGACCAGTAATAATAGGAACAAAACGTCTTCCACCAAAGAATCCCAAAAATTCCGGAACTTTTATATCATGGAATTTATTATAAAGTAAACCTGCAGTGATTCCTCCGATTATTCCTGTAAGTACCCCTACACTAAATTTCAGGTCAGGATATCTTGCTGCCACTACTGCCGTTGCTGTTGCCAATAATACGAAATGAGCTATTGCCCCTGCTAATCCTGCAGCACCGTCATTATTTTTTGCCAGTCCTACTGCTATACCTATACCAAATAATACTGCCAGATTATCAAATATTGCTCCGCCGGCACTTGCTATAAAAGGCATATTCAAAACATCCGGCTGTCCTATTCTTAACAGTATACCGGCTATCGGAAGTACTGCAATCGGAAGCATTAATGCCTTCCCTAATTTTTGTAATTTTGCTAACATTAAATCACACCTCTTTCATTAAATTAATTGTTCTTTTTTTATCAAATATTTTTTATTAATATTTCAATAGCATTACAGCGTTATCACTGTTTGTGATTATTTCCTTATACTTGGAAAAATCTATTTTTAAGATATTTATAAAAATCATATCAATAATTGTAAACTGCGTTATTCTGGATGTAGTGGCATCTAACCGGAGATTAATATCAAAGCTTGCAGTTTTCAGAATAAAATCAGAATAAGCATGAAGCTTGTTTTTAGTAAACTTTGTTATTGAAATTATTCTTGTTTTATTTTGCTTTGCCAGCTTCGCAGCTTCGATTATTTCTTTCGTTTCTCCAGAATCAGATATCAGTATCAATAAGTCATTTTTTCCGAGATTGGAAATCATGGAAAACTGTAAATGTGTGTCCAGATTGGTAAAAGCATTCATTCCTACTCTGGCAAGCTTATTTACAAAGTCTGTAGACACGATTGCAGAGTTCCCTATTCCCAAAACCACTATTCTTTCAGCTGCAATTATAGCCTCTATTACCTCTTCAAATACATAAACCGGATTCAGCTCAAGTGTCAGTTTTATGACATCTATATATTGATTGGCTATTTTTGTATTGGTTGTTGCTATATCATCTCCCAGACTAATATTTTTTTCCAGAATATCTTCCTGATCTAATTTATTGATTGAATTTATAAGTTCATTAAAACTACTATACCCCAGCTTTTTTGAGAATCTGATGACAGTTGCCTGCCCCACATTGACTTTTTTGGATATATCATATGAAGTCATTGTTTTTGTCTTCTCAAAATTTTTCATTATGAAATTAGCAATTTTTTTTTCTGATTTTGTTAAATCGTTATATACAGATTTTAATTTCACTTGAAACATTGCTATCACCAACTTACAATTCATTTTCCAAATCATTATCTGAATTTAAATTCACTATTATAATACCACGTTTTTTTCAAAAGTCAATAGGTTTTAAAAATTTTTTTCCATTTTCTCAAATTATAATTTTTTATTGAAAAAAATTAGTGAATTTTCATTATTATATACTTATATATAAATTTCTATTGATTTTATTAGCGAAAATCTACTTTATAAATTTCAAATCAAACATTTTCAAAAATTATTGTTTTTTTAGAAATTCGTATTTTTTTTAAAAAAACACAATAAAACTGTTATTTTTCAATAGAAAAACCTAATTTTTAAAAAAATTCATATTTATTTATATAAAATGAATTTCAATTTCTTTTTTACGGTTATTTTCTTATGAAAATACTAAAAATACTCTTTTTTTCATTTTTTTTATTTTAATTCAAAAAACCTTGATTTTTTAGACTTAATGTAGTATAACTATTATAGATAGTAAAATTTATTTATTAAATATTATAATGGAGAGGTGAATTTTTTATGAGACTTATTATTTTAAAAGACAAGGAAGATATTGGGAAGTGGGTAGCTTACCATACTGCAAAAAAAATACTGGAATTCAAACCGACGGAGGACAGACCATTTGTATTAGGATTGCCTACAGGCAGCACTCCTATGGAAACATATAAAAATCTGATCCAATTACATAAAGACGGAGTTATATCATTCAAAAACGTTGTTACATTTAATATGGACGAATATATCGGACTGGCTCCTGATCATCCGCAAAGTTACCACTATTTTATGTATGATACTTTCTTTAAGCACGTAGATGCAAGAGAGGAAAATATAAACATTCTTGATGGATTAACTACTGATATCAAAAAAACATGTGAAGAATACGAAGAAAAAATAAAATCTTACGGAGGAATAAAATTATTCTTAGGCGGTGTGGGAGAAGACGGTCACATTGCATTTAACGAGCCCGGTTCTTCACTTGAATCGAGAACAAGAGATAAAGAACTTACTTATGATACTATTCTTGCTAATTCAAGATTTTTTGACAATGATATTACCAAAGTACCAAAAGTAGCATTAACTGTAGGAGTAGGAACTCTGCTTGATTCTGAGGAAATAGTAATAATGGCAGATGGATATAAAAAAGCAAATGCTGTACATCAGGGAATAGAAAACGGCGTTAACCATCTGTGTACACTATCTGCACTGCAATTACACAGAAAAGCAGTTGTAGTTGTTGATGAATCTGCTGCTGTGGAATTAAAGGTAAAAACATATAAATATTTTAAAGAAATAGAAGCTGAAAACCTTGATACAAACAAATTGAAAGAGGAATTATTAAAATTGAAATAGAGGTGCTGTTCCATGATATTAAAAAATTGTAGAATTTTTGACGGAAAATCATTTATCAATGATACTGCTGCTCTAATTGAAAATGATAAAATCATTAAAACTCTGACGGAATCTGAACTGTCAGATTACACTGACAAAGAGATTATTGACCTTAATAATTCTATTTTATCACCTGGTTTTATTGATCTGCAGTTGAACGGGTGCGGCGGTGTCCTCTTTAATGATGATATTTCCCGTAAAACATTGGAAATAATGAATGAAACTAATCAGAAATATGGATGTACTTCATTTTTACCAACATTGATCACATCACCGGATGAAAAAATATTAAAATCTCTTGATTTGATTGATAATATGAACGATATGGAGCAAATAGGAGTACTGGGACTTCATATTGAAGGTCCTAATATTAGTCTTGAAAAAAAAGGAATACATAATGCTGCATATGTAAGAATACTTTCAGATGACATAGTAGACAGAATCACTTCTTCCGGGAGCAAAACAGTAAAA
>JAITVW010000060.1 GCA_031285605.1 Fusobacteriales bacterium
CCCGAAACTTTCATGCATCCACAAATGCAAGAACAATTTATAAAAAATATAAATGATGTAGTATCCTCATTATTAATTGGTGGCGGGAAAAATGTAAATAGTCAAATCATAATAACGACCCATTCATCGCATATATTAAATAGTAAAATACATACTGGAAATACTTTCGATAATATAAACTATATTACAAATAATAATGGAAAATCAAGGGTAGTTTGTTTAGATGATGAAAAGGTTAGTGGGATTTCTAAGGTAACTGAAGCTAAAGCTAAGAATAAAAAAGAAAAAGAAAAATCTGATAATCTAAATTTTTTAAAAAAACATATAAAGTATAAAGTTTCGGAACTTTTTTTTGCAGATGCTGTTATTTTTGTTGAAGGTGTGACAGAATATACATTATTAAATTACTACCTAGACAAAAATGAAGAACTTAATAAATATTATATCTCAATAATTTTAATAGATGGTGCACATTCAAAAGTATATAAAAAACTGATAGAAGTATTAGGAATACCAGTATTAATTTTGACAGATATTGATTTTGAACGTGAAGAATTAGAAAAAAGGGAAGGGGATAATGCTGTGTTTTTACAGATGACAAAGGATACTTTAGAAGCAAGGAAAACTACTAATGATACATTTAACTTTTTTTTGGAAACTGACGAAATAAAAAAAATTATTGAGAAAGAATATGTCCAAAAAAATAATTTGATGATAAGTTATCAAAGAGAGCCTATTAATGGTTATTATGCGACAAGTTTTGAAGAAGCTTTTATTTTGACTAATTGTGAGAACAATATTTTATTAGAAACATTAGAAAAAATTATTCCTCGTATATATAAAGATATTCTTAAGACTGGTAATATAGTGGATAATTCATTTAAATTACAGTGTAAGTTGTCTGAAAAAAAGAGTCAATTTGCTAATATGATTTTATATAAAATATTAACAGAAAATAGTGATGATGAAAGTAATCATAAACCTGAACTACCAAAATACATACTAGATGGTCTAGAATTCTTGAAATTGAAGTTAGGAGGAAATGATGGATTATAGCAAATTAGTTATTTCTCCAGAAAATAAAGAAGAGGAAAATAAAATACTTGTGGAAATATATGACTGTATTAAAAAAAGTGAAAGCTTAGTTTTTGATGCAGGAGCAGGCTCTGGGAAAACCTATTCTTTGATAGAAACTTTAAAATATATAATTGCTGAATATGGAAAAAATATGAAGGTACATAATCAGAAAATTATGTGTATAACATATACTAATGTAGCAGCAAACGAAATAAAAAAAAGATTAGAAAACACTAGTTTAGTATCTGTAGGAACAATTCATGAAAATTTATGGGGAATTATAAAAATTTATCAAAAACAATTAGTTCAAATTCATAAATATAATCTAATGGATGAAATAGAAAAAATGAAAGAAGATGTAAAAACTAATGCTAAATATGAAAAATACAGAAATTTATCTCAAAAAGAGCAAGAAAAATTAATTCAAACTATATATGAAAATATAGAAGAATATTATAAAAATAAGAAAGCAGAGAAATTTAGAGAAGTATTTTCTCCAATTTTGAATAATTATGGTATTTTAAAAGATGATATATTGAAAAATGTAGGAAATTTTAAATATGTTATAAATAATCTAATTAAAATTAATAAATATAAAGAAACTGTAGAAAAAATAGACTTAAAAGATGTGAAATTTATTAATATAGAATATGATGTGCGTTCTAGTAATGATAAATTAGAAAAAATGAAAATAAGCCATGATACTTTATTGTTATATTCATATAAAATAATTGAACAAAACGATTTATTAAAACAGTTTATTATTGACATGTACCCATTTATTTTGATAGATGAATATCAGGATACAAGTCTTAAAGTTATTGAATTGCTAGCTTGTTTAGAGTCATATTCCAGAAAAATAAACCATAATATATTTTTGGGTTATTTTGGAGATGTTAAGCAGAATATATATGACAATGGTGTTGGCAAAAGATTATTTGATTTATGTCCTCAATTAAAGAGAATAAAAAAAATATATAATAGAAGATCAGCACCTAAAATTATTGAAGTTGCAAATAAAATAAGAAATGATGATATAAATCAAAAAACAATATATAGTAACTTCCCAAAAGGTACTGTTTCATTTTATAATATGGATATTGACAAGAAAAAATTTATAGATATTCATGTTGAAAAGTGGAACATAACAGAGAAAAATAAATTGCATTGTTTAGAATTAAAAAATGAATTTATAGTTGAGCAGCTAGGCTTTAAAGATATTTATAATTTTTTTAAAGAAGCACCATGGTATAGATGGCCAAGAAGTGAACTTTTAAAAGATCACTTGTTGAATTCTGAAATCACGAAAATCGGGGAAGTTCAAAATCTATTATTTAAAATAGTAGATTTAAGGAATAAATTAAAATGTAGGGAAAGTATGATTTCAGAAATTTTTGAAAAAAGAACGTTAAAAAATCGTACTTTGAGTGATTTGAAAAGTACAATAAATAAATTAAAATATAGACGCTAAAACATTAAAAACCTATATATTAAAGCTGCTTAAAGGATATAGCAAAGGAGATGAATTATATGACAAATGTCTTGATAATTATATATTAAGCGATGGATTTAAATCATATGATGAAATAAAACAATATATATTAAACGAAATTTTTATAATAAATATTCATGAAGAATCGGAAGAGACGATAGAAGAACATTTACAAAAAATAGAAGATTTTTTTAATATAGATATAAATCAATTTAATTTATGGTATGAATATATCACAAATAAAATTAAAGGGAATATTGCTTACCATACATATCATGGAGCAAAAGGATTAGAGTTTGATAATGTAATACTATTTCTTCAACCTTCATTTGCTAAAAATAAGGAGTATTTTATTAATTTATTTGAAAGAATATTTTTAAATGATAATGATGAAAAGGTAGAAGATGCTAGAAATTTACTATATGTAGCGACAACACGAGCCACATTAAATTTAAGTATATTATATTCAGAAGATATAAGTAGTTTCATAGAGAACATTAAGGAAATATTTGGGGAAATAAAAAAAGAAATATAGTAAAAAAAATTAAAGGAGGAAAAATGAAAATATTCTTTCATGTATTATCTAGAATTTTACTTTTAATTCTAATAGTTTCTCTTTTATCAAAAGAAACTGGGAGTAATTTAAAAGAACTGGCGATGGTATACATATCTTTTTTAGTTATAGTGATATCAGTTAAACATAAATACACAAAAAAAATTATGTGCCAAAGCTTTTTTGTTGTAATATTAGGAGTATTTACATATATTTTTAGAGATGCATACAGAATAATTCAACTAATAGTTGAATTATTATTTCTAGTATTTGTAACAGAACTTTTTATTACAACTTTAAATTTTAAAGAAGTTGTTAGATTAGGGAAGGGAGCTTTTAAAGATTCTTTAAGTGATGATTCTCATCTTCAAAATATCTATATAAAAATAAAAGAAAAATTGATAAAATGATAAGAAAAATATTCTGATTTTTATTTTAATTATTTTTTTATGATAAGTAAAGTAAATTTAATGTATTGAAATTAAACAAAATAGATGAAAGAAGAAATTTTGATATATATGAGATATGAAGAGACTGTATCTTTTGGATACAGCCCCTTTTCATTTTATGGTATAATAACATATATGAATCAACCAGTCAATTTTACTGCTGGTTTTCAGGAACGCCCACTTTTTTACCTGTGGATTCAGTTAAAATTATTCCAAACAACGATTCTGTCAGAGTTCTTGGAAATATTTCGGAGATGTAGGATTACAGTTATTTTATGCAGGAATACTCTCTGGCCGACAGAAATCCCATGGTTGTTAATCCTATGTATTTATTAAAAACAGTGGAATGTCAACACAAAATTGGACAAAAAGTATGAAAATCTAACCAATATTATAACTAAAAATATAAAAAAATAACTTTATTATTTTTATATTTTTATTTAAAAATTATATAAAATATTTAAAATAATCTGATGGATGACAGCAACAGCAGTACTGTAGAAAAATCGGACGGAATTATTTTAATAAAATCAGGAAATAATAATATTTCATTCAAATATGAAAGTGAAAACAGATTAATATTATTTATTTGACAAATAAAGAAATTATAGTATAAATTATAGTAAGCAAAAAATTTATATAGAGGAGAGGAATATATGAAAAAACTTTTCATTTTTTTATGTATGGCAGTGGGAATAAGTGTATTTAGTGCGACAACAGCCACGAAAGTACCGGCAGGTAAAAACAACTTTGAAATAAATATCATCCATATCAATGATCATCATTCACATCTTGAAGCAGAAAAAATGGATCTGGTTCTTGGAGGTAAGAAGACAAAAGTAACTATAGGCGGAGTTGGAAGAGTGGCGTCTAAAGTAAAAGAGTTAAGAGCAAAAGAAAAAAATCCTTTGGTTTTACATGCCGGAGATGCAATGACAGGAACACTTTACTATACATTATTTAACGGTACAGCAGATGCAGAAGAGATGAATTCAATAGGCTTTGATGCTTTTACTTTGGGAAATCACGAATTTGACGGAGGAAACGAAGGTCTTCTGAAATTTTTAAATACTTTGAAAGTACCTGTGGTTTCATCTAATGTGGTTCCTGAGGAAGGAAGTATTCTTGCAGGAAAGTGGACACCTTATATAATAAAGAACATAAACGGTGAGAAAATAGGTATAATAGGACTGGATACAGCAGGGAAAACAAGAGACTCGTCTAATCCGGGAAAAGATATAAAATTTGAAGACGAGGTTACGACTGTTCAAAAATATGCAGACGAACTGGCTGCAAAAGGAATAAATAAAATCATTCTTCTGAGTCATTTCGGTTATGAAAATAACGTGGATCTGGCAAAGAAAGTCAGCGGTATAGATGTGATAGTCAGCGGAGATACTCATTATCTGCTGGACAGAAATTTTGAAAAATTCGGATTAAAAGTAGATGGGGACTATCCTACAGGAGTTACTTCAAAAACCGGAGAACCTGCATATATAGTGGAAGCTTGGAACTATTCTTATGTAGTAGGTCACTTAAAAGTAGTTTTTGATAAAAAAGGTGTAGTAAAAAGTGTTGCAGGAACTCCGCAGCTGCTTCTCGGAGATGATTTCTTTGAAAGAAGAAATGAAAGTGGAGAAAAATATCAGATAGAAGGCGCGGAAAAGCATGAAGTACTGAGAGAGATTGCGGTAAACCCCGAATTATCATTAGTAAAGCCTGATACTAAAGCAGAAACTATATTAAAAAAATATTCCGACCAAAAACAGGAACTTGGTAAAATTGTTATAGGAACTGTAAAAGAAGAGATACCGGGTGGTTCTGAAAACAGAATACCTGATGTAAAAAATCCTGACGGATCATATGCAACACAGCTCGTGGCAGAATCTATGCTTTATACATTACAGCATATGGGAACAGGTGAAGCAGACCTTGTTATACAAAATTCGGGAGGAGTAAGAATTTCAATAATGCCCGGTGAATTTACATATGACAGCGGTTATACACTGCTTCCATTCTCTAATACTTTATATACTTTGAAGATGACAGGGGCAGAAATAAAAGCAGTTTTGGAGGATGCACTCGATTTTGCGCTTAGACCCGGAGGTTCGACTGGTTCATTCCCGTACGGAGCAGGAATAAGGTATGAAGCTAAGAAAGCCGGCACTTTGGGAAACAGAGTAACAAAAGTAGAGGTAAAAGACAGAAAAACAGGAAAGTGGTCAAATATAGATTCTGAGAAAATGTATGTGGTAGGAACTAATGCATATATTGCAGCCGGGAAAGATGGTTATGTGACATTTGGAAAGGTAAATGCGGAAAGAGGCGGAAATGATACCTACTTAGATGATGCAAAAGCATTTATAGATTATATAAAAGAGATAAAAGAAATCAAAAAACCGGATTCTACAGGAGTAAAATTCACATTCTGACTTTTACTGCAATAAAAGAAAACTGAAAAGAGGATCGGGGAATGAAAAAAATTATAGTTTTAACAATGTTTGTATTAGCGGCATTGGGATTTTCAAGAGAAGTAAATATAAAAATACTGGGAACATCTGATGTACACGGACATATAGTACCGTGGAACTATCAGACAGATGAATTTGATGATTCGGGTTCATACAGCCAGACAGCAAAGATGGTAGACGGATACAGAAAAGGGAACAAAAATGTTATATTGGTAGATGCGGGGGATATCATACAGGATAATTTAATAGAAAGATTTATAAATGAACCAAAACATCCTGCGATGCTGGTATTAAACCAGATGGGCTATGATATAATGGTGCCGGGAAATCACGAGTTTAATTTTGGTATGCCCGCAATTGATAACGTTTTGATGCAGTTTAAGGGAAAAGTACTGGCTGCCAATATTTATCATGACAACGGGGCAAACTATCTGCCTGCTTCTGCAATAATTGTCAAAGAAGGAGTAAAAATAGGGATTATAGGTGTTACAACTCCGTTAACAGAAAAATTTGAGGAAAATACAGGTAATGTAAAGGGAATGAAATTTACAATGCCCGTTCCTGAATTAAAAAATCAGGTGGATTCATTGAGAGGAAAAGTAGATGCAATAGTAGTTGTGGCTCATATGGGACTTTCCAATGAGAATAATATATCCGGGACAGGTGTTATAGATATAGCCAA
>JAITVW010000130.1 GCA_031285605.1 Fusobacteriales bacterium
AGCTCCTTTTATTCTAAAATACATATTTTCCAATATCTGAACCGTTATATAAAGTACTGTATAAAATGTCATTCCCTTTATTAATCCGCTTCCAAAAAATGAACCTCTTGGTATATAAAAAAGATTTGGTATAAAATATGCGGATACTAAGAGCATATATCTGCTTTTAGTCACATACTTTTCATATTTTATAATTATATATCCTAATATTACTGATCCTATTATCAGCCATACATATCCCAGATCATAAAATTCTGCCGTATAATTGGAACCTATCCCTTCACCCCTGAGATATGCTTCGGGATTTAGATAGTAAGTAAGTCTGTCTGCAAGAGAATTAGTTGTATTCAAAGTTTTCGCAGACTGCGGTGCAAATCCGAAAAGCCCCTGTAAAATATACGGATATGCCTTACTTTCATGAATATAGTCCTTAAATTGTATAAGATAGCCCAAAACCAGATAACTTACACCCTGAGAATGTAAAAAATCAAATATTCCGTTTATCAGATCAAGTGAAAATACTTTTTTGCTTCTCACAGACACCAAAATCTGGGAAAATACCATGGTAAAACCCCCAAGCTTTATCACAGTTCCGAATTTTATTTTTGTACCGTATATCTTGTAATAATACCACATTATGAATAAAAGCTGAGTCAGAAATACAGATCTGGCACCTTTCATTGAATCTATAAGCTTTACCATAAGATATAAAGAACCTATTGAAATAAACTTCTTTTTTGATGGTACTGATATCAGAAAAATCAGGAAACCTATTGTCATTATGGTTCCGGACCCTTTGGTAAATGCAGGATAATCTATATTTTTCAGTACCCCTGTATAATATGCCTCATATCCTACCTGAAGAATCAGTCTCAGCTGTATCAGCATTTTAGCTGATATACCGGGCAGACTTAGCAAAAACAAAATAATTCCTGTCTGTGTAAAAAATGGTCTTGTTTCCAATTTCACCCCTGAATGCAGTTCTTTTTCATTTAATATTGATACAGCAAATCCTAAATGAGTAAAAAGCAGTATCAGTATGAAGACTGCCAGAATTTCATTTCTTATACTGTAATAAAAATAATAATTGGCAAATTTAGTCGCCCATCCAAAAGTCCTGTATCCGATTATATCAAGAAACACTCTGGTAAAATTAAATAAAAAGAGTGTATACAGAAAAATCATGTATGAATTCAGCCAGTCTAAATACATTTTTGCTGTTAATATTGTATATATGTATAATACAAGCAATACTGCCTCCAAAAATTTCATACTGTCCGAATTTTCACCGGCTGTAAAGATATTTGTCAGTATCAGAACAAATATTATTACAAACACATGAAATGTCAGAAATAATACTTTATTTTGTCTCATTTGGACTCCTTTTATTAATTTTTCAATTTAACAGAATTGTTTTCCGGCGTATCAAACAAAATACCTACACTTTTTCAGAAATTAAAATATATTATTTACTGTGACTCTCCCATTTTTCCAGAATATCTTCAAATATTTCCGTCTCACTCCGGACACTCAAATTATAAATATAGTAGTCTTTTTCCTTGCGAAACCATGTCATCTGCCTCTTGGCATATCTTCTTGACTCCGTTTTTATCTTATCCACAGCTTCATCAAGCGATAATTCCCCGTCAAAGTAAGAAAATAATTCCTTATACCCTATTGCATTTATTTTATAAAGAGAGCTGCTATATTTGCCGTATATCTCTTCTGCTTCCTCCAAAAGCCCCTTCTGCATCATAAGGTCAACTCTTCTGTCAATTCTATCATATAATTCCTGCCTGTCCCTTAACAGTAAAATTTTGAGAAAACTGAAATTATTTTTCTTTATATTTTTACTTTTCAAAACGCTAAACTTTTCTCCGCTCAAAATACAAACTTCCAAAGCACGTACAACCCTGACTTTATTCTTTATATCAATTTTATTATAAGACTCAGGATCCAAAATATAAAGCTCTTTCTGCAATTCTTCCAGAGATTTCTCTGAAAAAGTTCCCCGCAGATTTTCATCTTTGTCAGGAAGCTCTGATATACCGTCTGTCACTGCATTTATATAAAGTCCTGTTCCACCTGCAATAATTATATTTTCATTATTTTTTTCTTTTTCTGACAGTATTTTATTCACATCACTCTCAAAATTTCCCACGGAATAATCTTTATCAGGAGAAACTATATCTATTATATAGTGCCTTATACCATTCATTTCTTCCGGTTTTATTTTTGCCGTCCCTATATCCATACCTTTATATATCTGCATTGAATCTGCCGATATAATTTCTGTCTTTAGCTTTTCGGCAAGCCTTAGGGAAAGATCGGTTTTTCCCACACCTGTCGGTCCGGCTATTACTAATCCTTTCATCCTTCTCCCTTTTAGACAATGTATTCAAATTCATGTGTTGCAATTACAATAGTGTCCCCATTTTTAGCCCCTGCTTTTTCAAGCCTGTCTTCCATTCCCAGAGATCTCATCATATGAAGGAAATTTACTACACCTTCATCACCATTAAACACATATTTTTTCAGAACATTATCCACTATCTGCCCCTCTACTTCAAATACACCTTCATCTATCTCTGTTATAATCCAGTCAGATTTTCTGTTTATTATTTCAGGCAGTATTTCTTCAAGTGAATGTTCTTCCTCAAGCTCTTCCCTCGGAATTTGCTGAATCAATTTCCAAGCCTCATTAATTACATCTTTAATTCCCTCACCTGCAAGAACAGATACCGGAAAAACCTTCTCACAGCCCATAGACTTTACAAATTTCTCAAACTCATTATATTTTTCATCATCAAAAAGCATATCAATTTTATTGGCTATAACTATCTGCTTTTTTTTTGAAAGCTTTTCACTGTAATTTTCAAGCTCCTTATTTATTTTTATGAAATCATCCTTAGGATCACGCCCATCCATACCCGAAATATCCACTATATGAAGAATTACCTTACATCTCTCTATATGTCTCAAGAATCTGTCTCCAAGACCTGTTCCTGTGTGGGCTCCTTCTATCAGTCCGGGAATATCCGCTATCACAAAACTCTTTTCATCTTCAAGCCGAACCACGCCGAGCTTTGGTTTTAACGTAGTAAAATGATAACTCGCTACTTTGGAACCTGCTGATGATACTTTATTTATAAAGCTTGATTTTCCTACACTCGGATACCCTACCAGTGCCGCATCTGCAAGAAGCTTCAATTCCAGCTTTACTTTAAGTTCCAAACCCTCTCTTCCGCTTTCTGCCAGCTTGGGAGCCTTTCTTACAGAGGATTTGAAATGCACATTTCCTCTTCCCCCGTCTCCTCCTTTTAAGAAAACTGCCTTCATATTTTCTTCATTTAAGTCCAAAAGAAGCTTATTAGTTTCTATATCTCTTATCATAGTTCCCACAGGTACTTTTATTATAAGATCTTCTCCTGATTTACCGGCAGCTCTGTTTTTTCTGCCGTTTTCACCATTGGAAGCAACAAATTTTTTACTGTACTTAAAGTCTACAAGTGTATTTATATTTGAATCTGCTTCAAAAACTATGTTCCCGCCTTTTCCTCCGTCACCGCCGTTCGGTCCGCCAAACTGAACGAATTTTTCCCGCCTGAACGTGGCAGCTCCGTCTCCTCCGTCACCGGATTTCAAATATATTATACTTTCATCTATAAACATGTGTTCTCCTTTATTTCATTATTTATGAATTGTCTATGTTTTTTATAAATATTGTTTATTATATCACATATTGCCATTAGTGTATACACTTCATATTCTCTGTATTTTATAATATTTTTTAAACAGCAAATAACAGAAAAAACGATATAATAATTTTGTTTTATTTATATATATAAATTTATTTTAAAGCTTTGTTTTTAGCATTTATTTATATCACCGGACAATTATTCTTTCTTTCTGTTTTTTTAAACTCATATTAGTATCAAGCAATATTTTGTAATTTTCCTGTGTTTATATTTATCAAACAAGCTTATCATTTAAATATAAACGAATATTTAAACATTATCTAAACATATATTTATACTTTGCTTTTTTTAATGATTTTAAAAGACAAAAAAAAGATAATTGAAAGATTTTTATAAGTATTAGATTATACAATATGATTGCTAGAGAAAATAATAATAGTTTTTTATTCAGACTAGACACTAAGTGTCTAGTCTAATTTTATAGAAAAAAATCATTCTTAATAAATATTATAATATATTTATTTTGAATGATTTTTCTTTATTTTATTTCATCAATATCAATTTTTTTAAGATATTCGGAAACTGTTTCTTTTAATTCATCATGTCTCAAAGCCATTTCTACAGTTGCTTTAAACATACCGAATTTATCTCCGGTATCATATCTTATTCCTTCATAATCATACGCATATAATTTATGACCGTCATTTTTCATTTTGAAAATAGCATCTGTCAGCTGAATTTCTCCGCCTTTTCCCGGCTTTGTCTCTTTCAGGTACTTAAATATTTCAGGCTCTAAAACATATCTTCCTAATGCTGCGAGTCTGCTTGGTGCCTCATTTATATCAGGCTTTTCTATAAATCCTTTTACTTCCACAGTTCTGTCGTCTGTTTTTTTCAAAGGATCAACAATACCATATTTATTTACTTCTGTTTCAGGCACTTCCTGAACCCCCAGAATATTACCCTTTCCAAGCTCCTTATGTTTATCAACCAGCTGCTTAGTAGCCGGATAAGCAGGATTATGAATAATATCATCCCCTAATACCACCACAAACGGCTCATCTCCTATAAAGCTTTCCGCACAGCTTATTGCATGCCCCAGACCTAAAGGCTGTTTTTGCCTGACATAGTAGATGTTGGCCATATTTGATATTCTTTGAACCATTTTTAAAAAATCCTGTTTTCCTGTTTCTTCCAATGTTTTTTCTAATTCATACGAATAATCAAAATGATTTTCTATTGAAGTCTTATTTCTGCCAGTCACTATTAATATTTCTTCTATTCCGGAATCTACAAGTTCTTCCACTAAATACTGAAGAGCAGGTTTATCCACAATTACCAGCATTTCTTTAGGCTGGGCTTTTGTTGCCGGCAATACCCTTGTTCCTAATCCGGCTGCCGGAATTACTGCTTTTCTTATTTTTTTCATTTGTTCCTCCTAATATTGTTCATTTTAAATAAATTCTAAAAGCTATTTCTCAGTTTTTAAAGGCCCATTTTTTATTTAGTATATAGTTGATTGGTGTAGTTATAAAAACATTCAATATTGGCGCTATAATTCCCGATATACCTAATAATTCGATCCACATATAAAGTAAAATAGCACTTAATCCCCAAGTTGAGAGATAGACTAAATAAAATTTTACTATATTTGCCTTACTTTCACTTTTATTCTGAAATACCCAATTTTTATTCCAAAAATAACCATTTAAACTTCCTGTAATAAAACCTGCTACATTTGCAATTTGGTAATTTATTGAAAAAAATATTAATATATAATATGTAATTAATGATATACACAAATTACTAACTCCAACAATAACAAATTTGATAAATTTATCATATTTTTTAAATATTTTTTTTATTGACTCCACCACTATTGACTCCTAATATATTTTATTTCTTATACAGTATCTGCCTGTGACAATTATAATAACTTTCTAAAATATATTAGTTATTAATACAAATATACAAAAAACAGAATTTTAGATTATTTTCTTACTTCACAAAGATTACATATTTCTTCATATTTTAAATCATATTACAATAAAATGCAAATTTTACAGAAATTAAGATTTTTATATGATAAAAATTGTATATATTGACTCCTTTTATAAAGGGGCTGTATCAAAATAGATATATTTTCTGGTATTAGTACAAGATATTGTGGTAGTAAAA
>JAITVW010000149.1 GCA_031285605.1 Fusobacteriales bacterium
TGGAGTGCGTCGGCTTCACTAAGCGGAGGAGGAGCTACAGCCGGAGTAAGTTACAGCAGTACGAGCCTTGAAAATACAAGAAACAGTACAACAATAGCGACATCAAGCATAGTATCAGAGGGAAACACGGTAATAGACGCAGGGAACAGAGTAAGAACAGAAGCAGTGCAGGCAGATATAGGAGAAAATCTTGTAATAAGGGGTACAAACGGGATAGAGCTTCTGGACGCCAAGGAAGTATATGAGGAAAAAGTAAAACAGAAGACGACAACAGTGGGAGTAAGAGTGGATGTGGCATTTACCCCTGCCCAAATGGTAAGTACAGTAAGTGACGTAATAAATAATTCAAAAGATTATGGATTTGGAAACAGTTCACAAACAATAAATACAATAGGGAACGGAATACAGGATTTAAGAAATGTATCAGAATTAGGAGGAAATCTTTATGACGGAATAAGAGCAGGCAGTCAATATTTAAATGGTCATATGAATGGTGAAGTATTGAAAGATGCCAAAGGTAAAGCATTAAGTAATTTAGTTTCCGCAAGTGTAAGTGCTAGTTATAGCCGAAGCAGTTCTGAATCAAATACAAACGGGATAAATTCAGTAGCAGGAAATATAAATGCGGGAAAAAACTTTGTGATACAGTCAGATGGAGATGTGAAATTAGTAAATCAAAAAGTAACAGTAGGAGATAATTTTATAGTAGAAGCAAATAATTTTGAAGCATTGGCAGGGGAGAATGCCTATAAAAACAGAACAAACTCAAAATCAGAAGGAATAAGTGTGGATTATGATATTATAAATAAAGATATGGCAGGAGGAATAAATGCAACACATGGAAAATCAAATACAAATTCAACGACATATGATAATACAAGAATAGAAGTAGGAGGGACATTCCAGCTGACAACAAAGGAAGACGCAAGATTTGCAGGAGTGAATGTAGAGGCAGAAAAAATAAATTTTGATATAGGGAAAAATTTAGATATAATATCCTTACAGGATAATTATACTTCAAAGGGAAAAGATTATAGTTATGGAGGAAGCGAAACATTAAACGGAAGTTACAGTCAGAATAATTCAGATTCAAAATGGGTAAATAATCAGACATCAGTAATATCAGAAAACGGAGGAAGTGTAAAAGCAGGAGAAACCTTAACAAATGTAGGTTCAATAATAGGAAGCATGAATTCTGATAAGAAACTGAGTATAGAAGCAGATAAGATAATAGTAGAAAATGTAAAAGACCATGACAAAGGGGAGAATTCAGGAATAAGCGTAAGCGGGATAAGTAAGGAAAGATTGATACCGCAGATAGGAATCCAGTATGGAAGTCATGATAAAGAGCAGGACAGTAACGCAACATTTGTTAATACAGAGGTAACAGAAGCAGGGAAAAAACTTGATTTGGATGAATTGGGAATAAATACAGATATATCAAAATCTCAGGTAGTAACGAAGGATGAAGTGGTAGAGCAGATAGATACGGTATTGCATACAGATTTGGGAAATCAGAAAGTAAGAGATGAGTTTGTGGAGGATATATTAAAAACAGGTTCATTAGTACCGGAAATAGTACAAGGAATTAATGAGGGAATAAAAAATAAAGATGAGACAATATTAGGTCAAATAGCTAATAATATGGGAGAAAGGTCAGATGATATAAAGGCATTTGTAGAAGGAAGGGATGAGAAATTACAAGACCAGCTGGATAAGTATAAGAATGAAAAAGGTGAACTAATTTATAATGAAGAAACAAAAAACTTAATAACAGAAAATATTTTAACAACATTAGATGAATTTGGAAAAGGGAAATATGAAGTGATTTATGTAAAAGGGGATCAAAATGACCCGTCAATGTCGATAAATGATGAAGATGGAAGAGTATATGTAAATGTAAATGGAGCAGATTTCGGAGATGTAGAGAGCATGAGGAAAACAGCACAACATGAAGGAAGCCATGGGACATATACAAATAAAGACATAGATGAAACTTCAGCTGATAGAATAGGGAATAATAAAGGAACTGCAACGAAGCCAAATATAGTGATAGATTCAAGTATGGATGAAGAATTGGAAGCAGGGCAATTAGTTTATGATAAGGATAGAGAGGATGAAAAACTTAGGGATAAATCTACAATTTATTATCATCCGCATAAAGTAGGTCATATAGCAATAGAAGTTGACGGAGTTGTTTACTCGTATGGAAGATATGGAGATACTTGGTCTTCCTTAGGAAATAGTAGTGGTAACACGCATGGTGGGAATTCTTCAAATTCCTCGGGACTGTCGGAAACTTCTGGTGAAGGTGTATTAGTTGTTATTGCTAAAGATAAGTACATAGAAAGTTATACTGTGACAAAAAATGAGAAAGTTTATGCATATGATTTAAATTTATCAAGAGAAGAAGAAAGAAACATAGTGAGATTTTATGGAAATCTTATAGCAAATAAAACTGTAGAGATAGGAAGGTCGAATAGCGGAGGAGTGGCATACACACTTAATGAGTCAGAAAAATATACTATAACTGGAAATAATTGTACAACAATGGTTGAAAGAGCATTAATGGCTAATAATTTTGGAGTAAGTGGAGCACTTGCCCCTGGAGATTATAATGTGAGATTACAAGATATGTTAAATGATAGTGGAAACAGCAAAATGAGAGTGAAGATTAATGGAAAAATAACTGATATAGATAAAAGGAATAAGAGCTATAAAGATTTGGTTAAAAGTCGGATTATATACAATAATGGCTGGAAGGCGGCTAAATAATGAGAAAAATTAAAATAATTTCTATAATTATCATATTTCTTCTAATTTTCTTTTGTGGAAGAAAAACTTTTTTGGTAATTTTGATTAAGAAAAAGATAAATAAGAAAATATTTGTAACTTCATCTAATTTCTGGGGATTAAAAAAAGACAATGGAATTTTTATTCTGAATAAAAAAAAGAAAAAAAAAGTGACAGATGAGACTGTAACTGGTGTTATTGATTATAAAATAAAAGAAAAAATATTGACTTATATTATATGTGAAGATAAAAGGTTCTATTTAGTATCATATGATTTGAATTTGAATAATAAAAAGAAGCAATATATAAATTTAGAATCAATAAATGATAGAAGAGAACCGACAATTTATAAAATGGAACCGTTTATTTCATACCCAGTTATTGATAAAAATTTTTTGTTTTTTATTTTTGATAATAAAATATATAAGTATGATCTGGAGCAAAATAAATTATTATTTTTAGTCGGAGATATTAAAGATAATAATTCTTTTCTTCTAAATAATGATAT
>JAITVW010000177.1 GCA_031285605.1 Fusobacteriales bacterium
ATGGAGCAGAGCTGGTTTCAGCCTTTGATATAAATGAAAGCAATCTTGAAGCTGCGAAAGAACTGGGGGCAGATGAAGTGTACAATGTGGCTGAAAAAGATATAGAGAATGAATATGATAAATATGATATAATGATAGAAACATCAGGAGCGAATCCGAGTTTTGTATTAATTCTGAAACTTGCCGCAGGAAAAGGAGAGCTTTTATACATAGGAACTCCGCACAGTACACTGACATTTGAATATAAGGATTTTGAATTAATAAATAGAAAAGAACTCACAATAAAAGGTTCATGGATGAATTATTCCAAGCCGTTTCCGGGAAAAGAGTGGACAGAGGCAATAAGACTTTTTGACGAAGGTCTTGTTAAGATAGATAAGTTAATCGGAGCTGCTGTTTCTATGGAAGAATTCTGTGAGAGACTGGAAGAGATAAAAGGGAGAACATTAGGAGGAAAAATTATGGTAAAGGTAGGAGAAAGCGAATGATAGTAAGTACAAGAGAAATGCTGTTAAAAGCACAGAGAGAAAGGTATGCGGTTCCAGCATTTAATTTTCATAATCTTGAGACAATTCAGGTAATAGTGGAAACAGCTGCCGAATTAAGATCGGCTGTAATACTGGCGGGAACTCCGGGAACATTTGACTATGCAGGAAGAGATTATGCACAGGCAATAATTGAAACAGCTGCTAAAAAATATGACATACCTATAGCACTTCATCTGGATCATCATGAAGTAGTGGAGGATATAAAAAAATCCATTGATCTGGGAACAAAATCCGTAATGATAGATGCATCTCATCATCAGTTTGATGAAAATATAGCAGTAGTAAAAGAAGTCGTGGCCTATGCACACAGATATGATGTTACGGTGGAAGCAGAGCTGGGAAGACTCGGGGGACAGGAAGACGACCTTGTGGTTGATGAGAAGGACTCTATGTATACTAATCCTGATTCTGCCAAATAGTATGTGGATAGAACCGGGATAGATTCACTGGCAGTAGCAATAGGGACTGCACATGGTCTGTATAAGAGCGAACCTAAGCTGGATTTTGGAAGACTTGCGGAAATAAAGAAAGTGGTTTCTATTCCGCTGGTACTTCACGGGGCTTCAGGAGTAGCTTTTGATGATGTAAGAAAAACTATAGAACTGGGAATTTGTAAAGTAAATATAGCAACTGAGCTGAAAATGCCGTTTTCAGGTGAATTGAGAAAATATCTGGAAGAGCACAGAGATGCAAATGATCCGAGAAAGTATATGGAACCGGCTAAAAAAGCCATGAAACTAGTGGTAGCAGAAAAAATAAAAATGTGTATGAGTGAACACAGATATTAAAGGAGGAGAAGATGATTACTACAGTAACATTAAATCCGGCTATAGATACAAGATATTTTATAGAAGACTTTAAGGAAGGAAGACTTTTCAGAGCTGAAAAGACTATAAAAAGTCCGGGCGGAAAAGGTCTGAATGTAACAAAGGTATTAAGACAGATGGACGCTGATGTTGTTGCCACAGGAATAACAGGCGGGAAAAACGGTGAATGGATACAGGAAAATCTGAAGAAAATGGATATAAAAGAAGAATTTTATGTATCTTCTGCTGAAACAAGAGTGTGTATTGCAGTTTTAGCAAAGCATTCGGAAACTGAGATTCTGGAATCAGGAGAAGAACTGACTGATTCTGATCTAAGAGCCTTTGAAAAAAAATTAATGGAGCTGGTGGAAAAATCAGATGTAATAACAATGTCAGGAAGCCTTCCCAAAGGGACAGAGACCGGATATTACCAGAAGCTGGTGGAACTGGTAAACAGAAAAGGGAAAAAGGTAATATTGGATACCAGCGGCAAATCACTGCTGGAAGGTGTTAAAGGAAAACCATATCTCATAAAGCCGAACTTTGATGAACTGGAGTATGTTCTGGGAGAGTCAATAGACGGAAGAGATAAAATAAAAAAAGCAGTAGAAAAACTCAAAAATCTCGGTGCACAAAATGTACTTGTATCTCTGGGCGGAGAAGGGGCAATATATTTTGGTGAAGAGATTTTGAAGATTACGATTCCAAAAATCAAAATACATAATACCGTAGGTTCAGGTGATTCTTCAGTGGCAGGTTTTGCGAAGGGTCTGGATGACGGACTGGAATTAAACGAAATACTGAAATTATCCATGGCATGTGGTATGTCAAATGCACAAAGTATGGAAACAGGAAGGGTAATTCCGAAAGACGTGAAGGAATTCATGGAAAAAATTACAATTGAAGTACTGAAAATCTAGTGTAATGTTACATTTGACTGTTTATAAATGAAATATATACCAAGTGAAGGCTGTCTCTGACAAAGAGGCAGCTTTTTTTGAAATTATTTTTTAAACAGAAATAATTTTATTTGACACAAAACGAAGAGAAGTCTATACTATAAAAAGAATACAAAAGTTATGGAAAAATGAAAGGATGATTAGATGAAAAAAATATTCGCAGAAGAATTTATAGATTTTATTGATAAAAGTCCGAGTACTTATCATGCGGTAAAAAACTGCTCAGATATGCTGGAAAAAAACGGATTCATAAGACTTGACCCTTCTAAGGAATGGAAGCTGGAAAAAAACGGGAAGTATTATATAAAGAAAACCAGTTCTACAATTATGGCTTTTACTGTGGGGGATGAAATCAGCACAGACTGCGGATTCCGAATAGCAGGATCGCATACTGATTCTCCGTGTTTTAGAATAAAGCCAAATCCTGAGATGACAGTGGAAAATATAATAAGGCTGAATACCGAAGTATACGGAGGAGCTATTCTGAGTACATGGTTCGACAGACCTTTGTCCATAGCAGGAAGGGTTATTTTGAAAACAGATAATATTTTCAGACCTGAAGCTGTATATGTAAATATAGACAGACCGCTTATGACAATACCAAATCTGGCAATTCACCAAAACAGAAGTGTTAATCAGGGAGTAGAAATAGACAGACAAAATGATGTGCTTCCTGTAATAGGATTAATAAATGAAGTATTTGAAAAGGAAGACTTTCTTATAAATTTGATTTCAAAAGAGAGTAATATAGATAAAAAAGATATTCTGGACTTTGATTTATATGTATATGTTTATGAAAAGGGAACTTTGCTCGGAGCGGAAAATGAATTTGTTTCTGCACCTAAAATAGATAATCTGGCATCGGTTTATACAGGGCTTCGTGCTGTTATAGAAAGCAGACAAGTCAATAAAGGTATAAATGTCTTCGTAGGCTTTGATAATGAAGAGGTGGGAAGTTCTACAAAACAGGGGGCAGATTCCAATTATCTGATGAATTATATGGAAAGAATATATATATCGCTGGGAATGAACAGGGGAGATTTTTTAACAGCTGTAAATAATTCTTTTTTAATATCAGCTGATGGTGCACATGCGGCACATCCGGGATTTACAGGTAAAATGGATCCCACGAATAAGCCTTCTCTGAATCAGGGAGTAGTGTTTAAAATAAGTGCCGGGCAAAAATATACTTCTGACGGATTTTCAATATCTGTAATAAAGCAGATGATAGAAGGAAAAGATATAAAAACACAGGATTTTGTAAATAATTCAAAAGAGGCTGGAGGCTCTACCATAGGACCGATATCATCGACACATCTGGAAACAGACTCGGTGGATTTGGGAATACCTATGCTTGCAATGCATTCTGTAAGAGAGCTGTGCGGCAGAGATGATTTATATTCCCTAAAAGAGCTGATAAAAGTATTTTTTGAAATATAGCAGAAAAAGAGGAGAAAAAATGAAAAATTTTAGAAAATTATTGTGTGTGTATATATTAGTAATATTCACGGGAATTATACATGCAGGCAGTGTAGATACAGATACTGCACAAATGACTTATGAGAGTCTTCAGTCACAGCAGACAGTTTTGGGAACAGTATGGATGCAGACTTCTGCAGAATACAGAGCTTCTGTATATCAGGTATTTAATTTTGCAAAGAGCAGATTTATTGAAGAAAAAAGTAAAAACTACGGAAAAAAACTTGCAGTTATTGTGGATATAGATGAAACAGTACTTGATAATATTTATACTCAGGCTGAATATATAAAAGAAGGGAAAAATTTTTCCCCGAAAGCATGGGATGAGTGGAGAAAGGCGGAAAAAGCCGCTGCTATGCCGGGAGCTGTTGATTTTGTACATTTTATATATGAAAACGGCGGAGAAGTATTTTATATAACAAACAGAAAAGAAGCTGAAAGAAAAAATACACTTGATAATCTTTTAAAAGAAAAATTCACGGCAGATAATAAACATCTTATAATGAAAACTGCAGAATCCAGCAAGGAATCAAGAAGAAACCGGATAGAGAAGGACTATCATGTTGCTGCTTATCTGGGAGATGATATAAACGATTTTATTGATGCCGGAGCTGCAGCAGAAGAGCGGAGAAGGAAAGTAGACGAGCTTTCGGGAGAATTCGGGGAAAAATATTTCATTATTCCGAATCCTGTGTATGGAAGCTTTGAAGCAGCAATAAATTCTGACTATTATAAAACAGACTACAGGGGAAGAACACAGATGAGGGAAAATTCACTGAAAGGGTGGAAAGAGTAAAAGAGAAATAATTATAAAAAAGCTTATACATTTATGATATAATTATTTCATAACTATAAAATGAATAAGGAGCGGGCATATGAAGAAATTATTTATTATTACAATATTAGTATTCGCAATAAATATAACAGGTTTTTCCGCTGAAACGTCAAAGCAGAAAAAAATAAAAGAATTATTTCAGGTAATGGATATTCAGGCAGCGACAAATGAAATGT
>JAITVW010000073.1 GCA_031285605.1 Fusobacteriales bacterium
TTTTGTTTATGTTTTATTATTTTTTCTCTTATTTCATTTGATAGTGGATTTGCCATTTTTTTCTCCTAACTTTTCTTTATATTATATCTTTATGTCTATAAAAAGTTTAGTTGCTATAATAACGGACTTCCTCCATATGTTGCATGATATAATAGATAATAATATCTACATCTGTTACAATTTTTCTTGACCACAACAATAATTTAAAAATTCACTATATATAAAAACTGCCCTGAAATCTATCAGGGCAGTTGCTATTTTTTATACTGCTATTTATTCCACATGAGCATCTGTTAAATAATATTCAGATCCAACCGGCTTAAATTTTATATCTTTAAGTCTTGGATTTATCAGAGCCATTCTTTGTCTGTAATAAAGCATTCCTATAGGCATATCATCGCCAAGAAGCTTTTCTGCTTCTATCATAGCCTGTATTCTTGCTTTTTGGTCAGGACTTGTTTGTGCTATTTCTATTAATTCATCATATTTAGGATTAGAGTATGATGTATGGTTATTTCCGCTGTTTGTCATCCATAAATCCATATAGCTTAATGCATCATTGTAATCTCCGCTCCATCCTGCAAGAACGATTTCAAAAGTTTTTTGTGTCATTCTTTCAAGCCTTTCTTTGAACGGTAAAGATTCTACTGCTAAATCATAACCAAGTTCTTTTCTGATTTTTTCCTGTACATATTCAGCGATTTTCTTGTTATTTCCCTGTTCGTTAAATATCAAAGTTAATTTTGGCGCTTTTTCCAGCCCGAGTTCTTTCAGACCTTCAGTAAATAATCTTTTAGCTTCTTCTGGATTATAGTGCGGGAATGTATCTCCTGCTTCATCTCTGAAAGATTTGTCTGCTCCCTGTACGAATCCCGGAACATATCCGTAAGCCGGTTTACCCATTGCCTGTAAGATTGACCCCAGCTCTTCTTTATCTATAGCCATTGTCAATGCCTGTCTTATTTTCTTATTAGCAAGAAAATCATTTTTCAGATTATACTCTAAATACCATGTAGAGCCGTCATCATAAGGAGTTAATCTTTTATCTTCCTTGAATTCAGGATACTGCTCTACTGTAATTAAAGTAAGATCAAGCTCGTCATTTTTGAATGCTGATAATGATGCTGAAGCGTCGCTTATTAATTTTGCTTTTACATTATCAATTTTAGTTTCTGCATTGTTCCAATAATTTTCATTTCTTGTAAGCTCAAAGCTTTCATTATGTGTCCATTTTACCAGCTTATAAGGACCATTTGCCATTATTTTCCCTGCATCAAGCGCATATTGGTCACCCTGCTCGTTATAATACTTTTCATTTAACGGTGTAAATGTCTGGTAGCTTATTAATGCTGCAAAATAAGCAGTTGGATTAGTAAGTGTTACTTCCAGTGTTTTATCGTCTATAACTTTGATCCCTACATCTTCTGCACTTCCTTTATCTTCGTTAAACTCCTGCGCTCCTTTTATAGGGAACAGCATGTAAGCATATTCTGCCGCATTTTTACTTTCAAGTGTTCTTAGCCATGCGAATTTAAAATCATTTGCTGTTACAGGATCACCATTTTCCCATTTAGCATCTCTTAAGTGAAAAGTCCATACAAGTCCGTCTTCGCTTATATCCCACTTTTCAGCAATTCCTGGAACCGGAGCTCCTGTTTCATCCTGTCTTGTAAGTCCTTCTACTATCAGTGCATTAATTTTGGTAGCTGTTGTATCTGTAGTTAATTGCGGATCAATTGTTTTCGGCTCCTGTTCAAAGTTTAAAGTAACTGTTCCTCCTCCGGCTTTACCGGCTTCTCCGCCTTTGTCCCCGCTGCAAGATAATACCAGAACAAATAATGTCAGTATTAAAAATAGTTTTTTCATTTTTCCTCCTAAAATACTTAAGAATTTAATTAATTCAGTGTAGCATCTATAAGATCTATCGGTGCTCCGACAGATCTGAAATGAACATTTTTCACCTTTGAATTTACCAGTATATTAACAGTCTGGTAATAAAGCCCTGAATAAGCAAATGAATCAGTAACTATCTTTTCAGCTCTCTCCATAGCTTTGGTTCTTTCATCATGATTATTGCTTTTTCTTCCGATTGATAAAAGCTCGTCATACTCAGAATTTACATATCTGGGAATATTCATTTCAGTATTCGAGAAGAACAATTCCAGATAAGTCATAGCATCTGCGAAGTCAGGTCCCCATGAATATCTTACTATATCATAATCTCCTGATCTTGATCTTGCTATTCTGTCTTTTTTAGTAGTTTGGTCAACAGAAACATCAATCCCTAATTTTTCTCTCCATTGTGCCTGATAAAATTCTGCTTCTTTTTTTGCAGTTCCCTGTTCATCTATAAGAAGTGACAGTTTTACATCAGCAGGAGTTTTCCCTAATTCCTGAAGTCCTTCTTCAAAAAGTTTCTTTATATCTTCATCTTTGTACTGTGCATATAAGTCGCCGTTTTCTTTTCTAAAGTTATCTTTTATTCCGGGCATTCCTGATGCTACTATTCCGCTTCCTTTTTCAGAACCGTTTGCCAGCACTTCATTTACCAGCTTATCTCTGTCTACTGCAAGTGATAAAGCCTGTCTTACTTTTTGATTTTTAAGTATGTCATTTTTCAGGTTAAATGAAAAATAGTAAACTCTTCCGTCTGAATAACTTACTAATTCAGGTTTGTCTTTGTAAGCCTTTAACTTTTCAGGAGAAATCTTGGTAATAGTAAGCTCTCCGTTTTCATAAGAATTTGCCGCTGAATCTAAATCTGCAGTTATTACCGCAATAAGTTTTTCAATTTTAAATTTGTCTTTAGTCCAGTAATTAGGATTTCTCTCCAGAACTACTTTACTTCCGTGACTCCATTCTGTCATTATATAAGGTCCTGAATAAACAGATTTTTTAGGATCAAGTGCATACTGATCCCCGAATTCTGCAAGAGCTTTTTCATTTACAGGATAAAATATAGGCATTACAAGCAGTTTTCCGAAATAAGCTGTAGGATCCTGTAATTCAAACTCCAGTGTGTAATCATCAATAACTTT
>JAITVW010000131.1 GCA_031285605.1 Fusobacteriales bacterium
GTTGAACGTCAGCTGGTCGCATAACTTTATCAGTACACCGAAAAATCCCAATGCGGAGGACAGAAAGTTTTATGAGCTGGGGTATGGAATATGGGATCTGAATTACAGAAATCTGACCACGAATCAGATGTACACAATAAACGGTAAAAGTCTTGATGATAACTATATGTCATTTAAAGAACAGTATAAGTATATAGGAACATATGATTTTAAAATAGATCAGGAAATAGGAAAATCAGGGGAATTCAATCTGGATTATTACTGGACCCAGAATATGGACGCTCTGAAGGCTTTGACAGCGATAAATGATGATATTGCCGAGAATGACAGCATAGATCCGAGAAAAACAGACGTGGATCTTTTCAAGAGAATGACCTATAAGCAGGAAGACAGCGGTCTGGGATTATACCTGCATAAGGAAAGATTTATAGACCTGAATCCCGGATATATCGGCGACACTCATTCATATAAAAATGCAGACGAATATTCTATAAATTTAAAGAGTCCGAAGATAAAGCTGACCTACAGCAAAACAGATCAGGATGAATATCAGCCGGTTTTCGGGCTGAGACAGAGAGCATACGGAGATCCTAACACGATAGATTCCTATACTGACAGGATTTTACCAACAACGGCATATAATTACAATAAAACATATGATGTAACTTTGGGAAATTATTATCCGTTAAAAGAAAATGACTTTTTCGGATATAAGAGAAAAGATGCATTTAATAATTTAACAGATAATCTGTTTGTAGGAGGAGAGGTATACAGGTCAGAAATAAAAAAGAAAACTTATGAATATGATTATACTACGGATAACCCGAATTACAGAAATTATACAGTACAGCCCGGTGTGGATGATTATAGCAGAATTTACAAGCTGTATGATGATGGTAACAAGATAAGAAGAGTAAGAGACATTATTTATGAAAAGTATCAGGGGGCAGTAATAAGACTTGGAAATGATAAGATATATCTTCCTATTCCAAATTCGTATTTTAGCTTTGGCTATGAAATGGATAACAGAATATACGACTCTACTCCTGTTCCTGTATTTGATGAGGACAAAAGAAAGGCAGAAGATACCGATTCAAAAACCGGATATAAGGTACTTACAGATTCTACGGGAGCAGCAATAACCCAAAAGCCTACAGTGCAGGTTAATAAATTTAATTTCGGGTTTTTTACCACATTATATGATAATACAAGATTTTCAGATAATAAATATAACCTGAAGATTACAAATAATATACCCTTGTTTTTCCAGCTGACCGATGCGCATAATTCTATGTACGGCAGTAATGATATAATCAATACGCCGGCTAATATTTTCAGATTTAACGATGATTTTAACGTATATCTCGGAAATATAAATTTAAATTATAATTTTACAAAACAAACGGATAAGCACTGGAAAGATAACTGGACAAAACAGGATTATACAAGAAATTATATAAAAGCAGGCATAGGGGACAGAAGATACCTGAGCTTTGATTTTTCAAAAAGTAATTATTATCCTTATGAGAATTTTAAATATGAAGAAATAATAAACAGAGACATGACATATGGATTTAAGACAGTAAAAGACAATAATGTACAATATAAATACCGTGAATATCTGTATAAAAATTATTCAAATGACATATGGGCGGGATGGGATCCGAATTCTGTAAAGGAACTAAACAGGGAAAGAGTATTCGGAGTAAATTATAATGAATGGGGATTTGAATATTCTGATATAAAAGATAATATTCATGATGTCTTCGGAAATGAAATGAATCTGAAGCTGGAAAGCAGCAGACACAGAGTAGGTTTTGTGTATGATACTGCAAGAATGAGGGAAAAGCCCTTTGATTCAAACCACTTTTTCAGAGTAGCATTTGAGTTTGGAAAGGATAAATACAGAGATCCTAATAATACCCCGACTGTTTTTACTGATGATACATATGTGGATAAAAGAGCAGGGAACAGACTTATTTTTGTTTACAGATATGAAAATGACAAAGCATCTGTAATTCAGACAAAAAATACCGGTTTGCAGACTACAGGGCTGACAAGTGATGATCTGTTCAACAGATATCAGAGTAATGAACTGTTTGTTACACGTGAGGAAGAAGCAATATATGACACAGTTGTAAGCAATACACGTGAAAAACAGGATAAATATAATCTGAATAACTTGGACAGAATTTTACAGGCACAGAGAAAAAATAAAAGATACTTTGAGTTTGGTGTAGAGCTGGAAAATGACTCACAGTACTTTCATGATAATACTTCAGCAGGGAGTTATTTTGATTCGATAACTGATGTTGTCTTTAAGGCAGAAGTAGGTTATCTGGAAAAATTTTATTTCAGATATAAATACAATATGGAAAGGCCTGACGTAAACCAGAGAGATAATCCGGCGAGACTTTCCTCATATAACTTCAGACAGCATGAGTTTGAAACAAAATATATGTTTAGCAAAGATCCTGATAATCCGTGGTGGATAGGTTACAAACTGAACTATACGCAAGACGGGGCACCAAAGTGGGATGAGCCGGAAGAATATGAAAGTTCATCGGCAGCAACAAGAGTAAATAAACCGACTTTGAATTTGATCACTTTATCACACAGATTTGAGAATCTGGAATGGGAGATAGGAGTGGGAAGACAGTGGAATAAACCTAAAGATAAAGGTTTAGGATACTACAATGTGGTTGTGCTGAAATTCGGAGTTACTAACTTCCCTGATAAAAATTTACAGTACGAGTACAGCGGAGGAACATCTTCATTTGGAGCAGGACTTTAATATCGAAAGGAGAAAAAATGATAGAGATAATATTACCGGATAGCAGTATAAGAACTCTTGAGAATCCGGTTTCAATTTTGGAATTTGCAAAAAGTATAGGTTCGAGCCTCGGGAAGGCAACAGTGGGAGCACTTGTAGATAATGTACAGGTAGATGCTTCATATATATTAGATAAATCTGCAAAAGTAGAATTAATAACTATAGATTCTGAAAAAGGAACAGAAATATTAAGACACAGTGCCGCACATATAATGGCGCAGGCAGTGCAGAGACTGTTCCCCGGAACAAAGGTGACAATAGGACCGGTTATAGAAAATGGATTTTTTTATGACTTTGATCCTGAGAATCCTTTTACAGAAGATGATCTGGCAAAAATAGAAAAAGAAATGAAAAAGATAATAAAAGAAAACTATAAATTTGAAAGAACAGAAATGAGTGCGGCAGATGCCAAGAAGATGTTTCTTGAAATGAAAGAAGACTACAAAATAGAAATAATAGATGATCTTGGTGAAGAAAAAGTAAGTATTTACACAATAGGAGGGTTTAAAGATCTGTGCCGCGGAACTCACCTTCCGTCAACAGGTTATCTGAAGGCTTTTAAGCTGATGTCTGCAGCAGGAGCTTACTGGCGTGGTGATTCTAATAAGAAGATGCTTCAGAGAATATACGGAGTGGCATTTCCTGCCAAAAAAGAGCTGGATGACTATCTGATAATGATGGAAGAAGCCGAAAAAAGAGATCACAGAAAATTAGGAAAGCAGCTTAATCTCTTTTTTCTTGATGAGCACGGACCCGGATTTCCGTTTTTCATGCCGAAGGGAATGGAAATAATAAATAAATTACAGGAAATATGGAGAAGAGAACATAAAAAAGCAGGATATAAAGAAATAAAAACTCCTGTTATGCTTGATAAGGAATTATGGGAAATTTCAGGACACTGGTTTAATTACAGAGAAAATATGTATACTTCAGAAATAGATGAAAAAGAATATGCAATAAAACCTATGAATTGTCCCGGAGCAATACTGGCATACAAAAATAATCTTCATTCATATAAGAATTTTCCTCTGAAATACGGAGAAATGGGACTCGTTCACAGACATGAATTCAGCGGAGCACTTCACGGACTTATGAGAGTAAGAGCATTTACACAGGATGACGCTCATGTGTTTTGTACAGAGGATCAGATAGAGGATCAGATAATGGAGATTATAAATCTTTATGACAGATTTTATAAATTATTTGGTTTTGAATATAACATAGAGTTATCGACTAAGCCGGATAAGGCAATAGGTTCTGATGAAATATGGAACATTGCGGAAAGAGATCTTACAAATGCACTTGTAAAAATGGGAATAGATTATAAGCTGAATCCCGGGGACGGAGCATTTTACGGACCGAAAATAGATTTCAAAATGAAAGATTCAATAGGAAGAATATGGCAGTGCGGAACTATACAGCTTGACTTTAACCTTCCTTTGAGATTTCATATGAGCTACATCGGACCTGACGGGGAAAAACATCAGCCTGTAATGATTCACAGAGCAATGTACGGAAGTATAGAAAGATTCATGGGAATACTCATAGAGCATTATGCAGGAGTGTTTCCAATATGGCTTGCACCTGTACAGGTAAGCATATTGACTATTTCCGGAGAGCAGGCAGAATATGCATCTGATCTGTTCAAAAAATTACAGAATACAGGAATAAGGGCAGAACTTGATATAAGAGATGAAAAAATAGGTTATAAAATAAGAGAAGCCAATGCAGAACAAAAAATACCGGTTCAGCTGATAATAGGAAAGAATGAAGCGGCTGATAATGAAGTTAATATGAGAAGATTCGGTTCACAGGAAAGTACTACAATGAAGGCAGAAGATTTCCTGAAATTAATAGAAGAAGAATCAAAAATAGTATTTTAATTATACAAGAACAGCTTTAAAAATAAGATTGGCAGTATCCCGGAGATTTCCGGGATATTTTTGTCAGTAGAAATATCAGGATACAAAGTTTTTGATTTAAAATGATTAACGAAGGGAAAATAAAAAAAGTATTGTATCCGCCTAAAAGTATTGATAAAAATGAGATCATATGTTAATATTATCTTGATTACAGCATGCAGCAGTTAACATAGGAGAAGACATGCATTGATCAAATTCTAAAGCAGAAGGAGAAATACATGAAAAAAATCTTTATATTAGATACAAATGTATTAATACATGATCCCAATTGTATTTTTGACTTTAAGGAAAATGATGTTTATATCCCTATTTATGTAATAGAGGAAATAGATAGATTAAAGAGCTATAATGATTATGTGGGAAAATCTGCAAGAGAAGCGTCAAGAAATATAGATTCCCTGAGAGAAAAAGGAACTTTGGCGAATGGGATAATAAACGAGGTGGGCGGAGAATTCAGGATACTTCTGGGAGATCACGAGCTGGAATATCTTCCTGATGCATTTTCCAAAACGTCGGCTGACAACAAAATAATTGCTGTGGCTTTGAAACAAAAAAATGAAAATAAGGATACAGAAGTCATTCTTATTTCCAAGGATATGAATGTAAGAATAAAAGCTGATGTTCTGGGGCTTGACACAATGGATTACGTAAAAGATAAACTGGACATAATAACACTTTATTCGGGGAACAGAACAATAGAATTGGAAAGCGGTAAATTTGACCTTATATACAAGGCTTCGGCGGTAAACTATTCACTTTTGATTGATGAAGAACCGCTTGCCAATGAAATGTTCAAATTTACATGCGGAGGAAAAAGTGTACTGGGGATTTATAAAAAAGAAAGAGAGAAAATAGAAAAAACTGTATTTTCCGATTCTCTGCTCTGGGGAATCAACGGAAGAAACACTGAGCAAAAGGAAGCAATAGAATTATTGATGGATCAGAGAATAAAAATAGTGAGTCTTATGGGAGCAGCAGGAACCGGTAAAACACTGCTGGCTATAGCATCTGCCCTTGAGCAGGTAGTGGAAAGAAAGCTTTATAAAAAGATGTTTATAGCAAGACCTGTTATTCCTATGGGAAAAGATATAGGCTATCTTCCGGGAAGCGAGAAAGAAAAAATGCGTCCATGGATGCATCCTGTCTATGATAACATAGAGTTTCTCGTTACCAATAAACAAACTGCAAACAGCAATGATACTGAAAAGGTAATAGCCGGGCTTGAAAGTATGGGACTTTTGAAGGTGGAGCCTCTCACATATATAAGAGGAAGATCTATACCGCAGGGATTTATTATAATAGATGAAGCACAGAATCTCACACCTCATGAAATAAAAACCATAATAACAAGAGTAGGAAAAGATACTAAGATAGTACTTACAGGTGATCCATATCAAATAGACAGTCCTTATCTGAATGAAAATAGCAACGGTCTTTCGTATATGGCAGAAAGATTAAAGGATGAACCTCTTGCAGGACATATGACGCTTGTAAAGGGAGAACGTTCTGATGTATCGGAACTGGCAAGTAAATTATTGTAATAAATAAAAAAGCTGAAATTATATCTGATATATTGGAATGATTAATATAAAAAAATAAGGGGCTGTACCCTTATTTTTTATTAAATATATTAATGAGTTTCTTTTTTTCTTTTTCTGTTTTTTCACCGAATCTATCGTTGAACAAAATACTGAATTTTTCCGAAAAATCAATAATATGTTCATAAATAAGCTCGAATTTTTGTTCAAGCATATTTGTTCTTTCTTCGATGTCATTAACTTTTTTGCTTAGAATTTCACCCGTATTTATACTTTTTTCAAGCTGGGATAAAATAAGACCGAAATTATCGTCTATTTTATACTTACTTATAGTATCCAGTTTATTAAATACGTTAATATTAGCATTGTCAAGAGACACAAGTCTTTCTCTGATGAGTTTATAATCAAATTCATTGGTAAGCATAATCAGGTTGTTGATTTCTTTCTGAATCTCTCTGAGCAGTTTGGAATTAACTTCCAGTGAGTTAGAAACCTGATTTTTGGTAATGCTGCTTTTTTTTGTTCCCAGATTTTCTTCGATTATATAAAGTTTATTATTCTCCTTGACTGTAGTAAGCTGGTTATTTTCAATTCTGTTATAAATAGTTCTGCGCGAGACTTTACGCGAACTCATATATTCCTTGACTGTTAATTTCAAACATATCACCCCTCAAAACTTATACACTACTATTATATAGATATTTTTAATTTTGTAAAGTTAAAAATTCAAATTTAATAATTAGTCACTTATGACAATCATTTTAAATACTTGTTTTTATTTGTTTTGCTTTTCCTTTTGCTTACGCTTTGCCAACATTTTTTAAAATGTTGGCAATTAAAATTTTTTTATGATGTCAAGCGTGTCGTCCTCTATTTTGCTTGTGACGTGTGTATAAATATTTAGGGTAGTCTTTATATCTCCATGCCCTAATCTTTGTTGTACAGCTTTAATATTCGCTCCTGATTCGATCAGCCAAGTGGCATGTGTATGCCTTAGTGCATGAATCGGAGAATGTATCTTTATATGTTTTTTTACAAT
>JAITVW010000053.1 GCA_031285605.1 Fusobacteriales bacterium
AGTGTAACGGAAACTGTGGTAAAATCATCAACAGGCGCCATAGAGCATATGGATATTATTAAGGTTACCAATATTTCAGATTCAATGGATAAATTAAAGAAATACGGATACTTTATCTACGGTGCAGAAGCAGACGGAGAAACAGAATATTATAATGAAACATTTCCTGAAAAGTTATGTCTGATTTTAGGAAGTGAAGGAAAAGGAATGAGAAAAAAAGTAAAAGAACATTGTGATAAAATACTTACTATTCCAATGCACGGGAAAATAAATTCATTGAATGTTTCAGTAGCAAACGGAATATTACTTGCAGAAATTTCAAAAGATAAATAATACCTGTTCGGGTATTTTTTATTATCTGAAACAGAAAGCTCGTGATATATGAATTTTTTTACTGCAAAAGTAAAGTAAGGTATTTTTTTTGAAGATATAAATAAGCATTGAAAATAAAGGAGCTGGCATGACAATAACAGAAAATATAAATAAATCACTAAAGGAATATATAAAATCAATTTTTAGCTGGATACTGACAGGAGGAGTATGCGGAGCTGTATCATTAGCTTTTACTTTTTTGGCTCTTCCGCATATGAAAATTTTAAATAGTCTGAATGAGATGGGAGCAGAACAGGTTTATAATATGAATATGGCGGAATTAGAACCATATTTCAGAGCAGCTGTGGTTTTTACGGGTATATATGCATTAAATGTTCTGGCGGCATATATGTTTAATGTAGGAGCTTTTAAATGTGCTCTTGAAAGCAGCAGAGGAAGAAAAATAAAAAAAAGTGACATATTTTTTGCATTTAGGAAGAAACCATTGAAATTCTTGGCTTTATATATATGGAAGTTTATTTTATTGTCTTTTTGGTCATGTTTGTTTATTGTCCCGGGGATTATAAAATATTTTTCATATTCACAGTCTTTATTTTTAATGATAGAAAACCCGGATTATAAAATAAATGAAGTAATCAGGGAAAGTAAAATATTAATGTCGGGACATAAAGAGAAGTTTTTCATGTTATGGTTTTTTAGTATAATATTAATGGTGTTTCTCATATTAATACCTTATGTGGGAGCAGGACTTTTTACTTTTTTTGCATTTCCTTTTGTAAATCTTCTGTACATAAATTTTTATAATGATATAACTCTTTATAACCAGTATGATGATAATGAATATAAAAACACAGAGTTATAGAAAAGAATTGTTGCCGGAAGCTTGTCTTAAAAGATATGAAGAGCCCGGGAAGCTTAAATTATCAACGAACTGCATTAATAATAAAATTTATTTGCAGAAGAATACACAAAAAAATAGGCGAAAACCTATTTTTTATTTACTCTTATCATTAAAAAACTTATCGGCAATTCGTACAGATTCCTGAGCATCTTCGGCATAAAAATCAGCGCCGATCATATCTGCATATTCCTGAGTAAGGACTGCTCCGCCTACAAATACTTTGCACTTGATATTGTTGGTACGGAGAGCTTTTATAGTTTCTTCCATGCTTTTTACAGTGGTAGTCATAAGAGCACTAAGACCTATAAGCTGTATATTTTTTTCTTTTGCAGTATTGACTACTTTTTCCACAGGAACATCTTTTCCAAGGTCAATAATATTATAGCCGTAATTTTCAAGGACAATTTTTACTATATTTTTCCCGATATCATGAATATCGCCTTTTACTGTGGCGAGAATAATATCACCTTTATTTACAAATTCTTTCTTTTCTTTTATCATTTCATTTTTTAATATTTCAAAAAAGTATTTAATAGTTTCTGCAGTCTGAATTAACTGGGGAAGAAAAATCTCCCCTTTTTCAAATTTTATTCCTATAGTATCCAGAACAGGTATAAGATAATTGTCTATAATGTACACAGGCTGATATTCTTTGAGCAGTGAATATATTTTTGTCTTTCCTTCTTCTTTCAGTCCCAGCCTGATAATATCAGGGAGCTCTAAATCAGTATTTTTGATAATTTCTTTTTTGGTATCAGTATTATTGAAAAAATTAATATATTCAGTACTGTCTTTATCCTGATTTGTAAGAACATTAAAAGCTTTTATTATATGCATCATCTCTTCACTTTGAGGATTTAGTATAGGTGTAGTCAGACCTGAATGCAGAGCCATAGTGAGAAAAGTTCTGTTAAGCAATGCTCTGTCAGGGAGTCCGAATGAGACATTGCTTACACCGAGTACTGTTTTTACTCCGAGCTTTTCCCGAACCATAGTAATAGCCTTCAGTGTTTCAGCTACTTCTTTTTGCTGTGCACTGGCTGTAAGAACAAGACAGTCAATAAGCAGATTTTCTCTGGGGACACCGTATTTTTCAGCGGTATTTACAATTTTTTCAGCTATTTTAAAGCGTTCTTCAGCTGAAGAAGGAATACCATTTTCATCAAGAGTAAGACCAACTACACATGCACCGTATTTTTGGGCTATTCTAAATATAGTATCCATAATTTCGGCTTTTCCGTTAACAGAATTTATTATGGCTTTTCCATTGTAGATACGAAGCGCAGCTTCAACAGCTCCGGCATCAGAGCTGTCTATCTGAAGCGGGAGATCCATAATTGACTGAATTTCTTTCACAACGCCGGTAATAACTTCGGATTCGTTAATTTCAGGTAAACCTACATTGATATCAAGAATGTCTGCACCGTTTTCCTTTTGTGTAACAGCTTCTTTTAGGATATATTCCATGTTGCTGTTTATTAACGCTTCTTTCATCTTTTTTTTACCTGTGGGGTTAATTCTTTCGCCGATAACTTTAATTCCTTCATTCAAGTCTACACATTTAGTAGCTGTAGCAATAATACTTCTTGGCTTTATTTTCCTTGAAACCGGAGAAAAATCAATAAGTTTATCATGAATGGATTTTATAAAGCGCTCATCGGTACCACAGCATCCTCCGATAAGACTGACTCCTTTATGAGCAAAGTCTTCCATAATAGAAGAATATTCGTCTGCCGAAAGATCAAAAACAGTATTGCCGTCAATTATTTTAGGCAGCCCGGCATTGGGCTGAACGATGACAGGTGTTTTTGAATATTGCAGAAGTTCGTCTACAATGGGGATAAGTTCTTTGGGACCAAGTGAACAGTTTACTCCGAGAGCATCGACACCAAGAGATTCCAAAATAGTAACAGCACCTAATATACTTGTACCTGTAAGCATTCTCTTATCTTCCTGAAATGTAACAGTACATATCACCGGAAGCGGGGAATTTTCTTTTGCGGCAAGTATTGCTGCCTTAGCCTCATATATATCAACCATGGTTTCTATAATAATAACATCCGCACCGTATTTCTCACCTAAAATAATCTGTTCTTTAAAAATTTCGTATGCTTCTTCAAAGGGAAGGACTCCTAAAGGCTCAAGCAATTGTCCCAAAGGGCCTATATCAAGAGCAACATAACCGTCAGGATTAGCTTTTTTGGCAATATTTATTCCGGACTTTATGATTTCTTCCTGTGAATAGCTGCTGTGTATGAGTTTTAATCTGTTTGCCCCGAAAGTGTTTGTGGTAATTATATCAACACCTGATTTTACATACAGTCTGTGTATTTCTTCTATGATCTCAGGGGAGTCTATATTCAGGTCTTCGGGCATTTTGCCCAGTTTTAGTCCTTTTTTTTGAAGCATGGTTCCCATAGCTCCGTCAAAAAATAAAATTTCTTTTCCTAATTTTTCTCTAATTCCCACAGTATATACTCCCCTTTCTAAAGCTGCAGTTTCCTTTCAGTTCACAGGTACTGCATTTATTAATTTTTTCTTCGGCTTTTTCAGATTGAAAACCTATAATGGCACTGACCGATTTTCTTGGCAGCATAATAAAAGAATCAGTGACGGTAATTCCGATTTTTTTTGGTGCTTCCATAAGGTTCAGAAGATCTTTTTGTACAGAGATTTCAAAGTCTCCGTATCCAGGACTATATCTGCCCGTAATAAAAAAGCCGTTTTTTTCAGCCTCTGTTTTTATGAGGGCTTCTGCATAATCACATAAAGCTTCTATAAGAGTACTGGCACAAGCATCTGATATAACAGATTTTAATAGTTCTGTTTTTGAATAATAATTTATTTTCATTTCTATTTCACTGCCCAATGTAGCACATAAAACAGCACATTTTTTAGATTTTTCAAGGTGTTTTGCTATATCCCTGCCTTTAAGGATAAGCTCTGTATTCTTTAGAAGAATTCCGCTGTTTTTTTCCAATGTAAAAATATTATATATAAACCTCGGTCTTGCTGTATCTATAGTTTCCTTTATAAGAGTGTCAACAAGATCATCAAGATTTTTTTCAAGAGGCTGATTTTTATGATACAGATATCGTAAAACCTCATTTTTATCAATTTTCAGATCCGGAGTCAAAAAGAAAACCTCCTT
>JAITVW010000246.1 GCA_031285605.1 Fusobacteriales bacterium
TCATAAGATTATCTGCGAGATTCAGGGCTACATTTAAAAACTGCTGACATATTAATGGTAATGCTAACTTTATAAATACTCTGTAAAAATTTTCGTTTTTCATTTTTCACCTTCCTCAATATTGTATTTCTTTTATACAAATAAAAATTAACTATAAAGTCCCTGCAGCATATGCACTTCTCCTTTGAAACTTCTATAGTTAATACCTATTAACTTACTTATTAAATTTTTTATTTAATATCCAGCCTGCCGTTTCAAATGAATTTTTGGTCGCCTGAAGATCAGGTGGTAGCTATTTATACCTGTAATACAGGATCCGTATCATCTCAAGAGTATGATCGTGATTTGTCTGTGATGGCAAATATAGGGATAGCCCCGTTATGACAATGTTAGAACAAAAATTATATAATTGATCACGCACAGGCCAGAAAATTTTTACTTATCTTCTTTTGTTTCTTTTACATAAAGACTTTTTAACAGCAGTTCTTCCTCAAGCTGTTTTTTATCTACAGCTGCCGGAGCTTCCATCATAAGATCCTGCCCTTTGTTAGTTTTAGGAAACGGAATTACTTCCTTTATCGAATCTTCTTTAAGCATAGCCATAAGCCATCTGTCCACTCCGAATGCTATCCCTCCGTGAGGAGGCACACCGTATCTCAATGCATTCAGGAAAAATCCAAATTTCTCTTCCGCTTCTTCTTTGCTCAGACCAAGCTTTTCAAAAATGACATCCTGCAGTTCTGAATCATGAATTCTTATACTGCCTCCGCCGATTTCATATCCGTTCAATACCATATCATAACTCAAAGTTCTTATTTTTTCAAGATTTTTATTTAAAAATTCTTTATCTTCTTCTTTTATTGCTGTGAAAGGATGATGTGTAGACTTATATCTCTCTTCTTCCTCACTCCATTCAAACATTGGAAAATCCACTACCCATAAGAAATTATCCTGTTCTTCATTTATAAAATTAAGCTCATTTCCTACTTTCAGTCTTAATGCCCCGAGCGCATTATTTGTAATATCCTTGGTATCAGCTATTATCAAAGCTATACTTCCTGATTTTAATTCCAGCTTACCTGTTATCGCACTAAGCTCATCCTCGCTGAAAAACTTCGCTATAGGTGAAACTATCTCATTATTTTCATCTATTCTTATATGTGCAAGTCCTTTTGCCTTATAATATGTCTTTGCATAATTTTCAAGGTCTCCGATATACTTTCTGCTGAATTTTTCCAAATTACCGGGCACTACTATTGCTTTAACTCTTCCTCCGCTTTCTGCTGCTCCGGCAAATGCCTTGAATCCTGAATTTCTTACTTCTTCCGTAATATCCGTAAGCTCAAGTCCGAATCTTGTATCAGGTTTATCCGATCCGTATTTGTCCATGGCTTCATAATAATCCATTCTTGGAAAATCATAACCGGCTTTCTTACCTGTTACCTTTTCAAATACATTTTTAGCCATTTCTTCCATTTCACAAAGTATATCTTCCTGAGTTACAAAAGACATCTCTATATCCAGCTGAGTAAATTCCGGCTGTCTGTCAGCTCTCAAATCTTCATCTCTGAAACACTTCGCCAGCTGATAATATTTATCCACACCGGCTACCATCAGTATCTGCTTAAACAGCTGCGGCGACTGCGGAAGTGCATAAAAATCCCCTTTATTTATCCTGCTGGGTACTATAAAATCTCTTGCTCCTTCCGGAGTTGCTTTGGCAAGCACCGGTGTATCTATATCAAGAAAATCTTTATCTGTGAGATAATCTCTTATTGCTTTTAACATAGTATTTCTTTTTCTCAGATTATTAAGCATTTTTGTTCTTCTCAGATCAAGATATCTGTATTTCAGTCTCATATCCTCGCTAAGATTAGTTATATTATCATTTACAGCAAACGGAAGCTGTAATGATCTGCTGAGAATATCCACAGTATCAGCTGCTACTTCTATATCGCCTGTAGGCATATCTTTATTCTTACTGCTTCTCTCTCTGACAGTTCCTGTTACCTTTACCACATCTTCGTTATTTAATGTTTTTGCCTTTTCAAATAACCCTTCGGGAGAGTTTTCCTTATCTATTATTACCTGTGTTATTCCTTCTCTGTCTCTCAAAACCAGAAATAAAAAATGATTCATATCTCTGACATTTGCGACCCATCCGGATAAAACTACTTCTTCTCCTGCATTTTCTATTCTTAACTGACCTAAATTATGCGTTCTATACATCTCCGTTTACCCTTTCTATAACTTTTTCAATTTCAAGTTTTTCCTGTTCTCCTGTATGAAAATTTTTCAATACTGCTTTATTTTCGTTCTTCTCATCTTCTCCTATTATTATAACATATTTTGAGCTTAATTTTCCTGCTTTTTTCATTTGTGACTTAAAACTTTTCATTCCATAGTCAAAATTTGCTTTTATACCGTTTTCTCTCAAAATTTTTATGATATTCAATGCATATTCTTTTGTTTCGGGAAAATAAACCACATATACAGGCTTTTCTTCCTCTTTCATCAATGATTCGTCCATGAGAAGTGCTATTCTCTCTGTACCTGCGGCAAATCCTATTCCGGGCATCTGCACATCTCCCAGTATTTCCAAAAGCTTGTCGTATCTTCCTCCTGCAAGAACAGTGGACTGTGCTCCAAGATTCTCAGACTTAATTTCAAAAACCGTATCCGAATAATAATCAAGACCGCGCACCAGTCTGTAATTTTCCACATAATTTACTTCAAGTAATTCCAGATATTTCTTTAATTCCTCATAATAAACTCTGCTTTCTTCATCAAGATCATCTTTTAAAACAGGTGCATTCTTATACTGCTCCTGACAAACCTCTGATTTACAGTCAAGCACTCTCAAAGGATTTTTCTTATATCTGGTTTTACAGTTATCACACAATTTATCCAGTCTGTCTTCTATAAATTTTTTCAGTCTGGCAGTATATCTCTGTCTTGAAATGCTGTTTCCAAGACTGTTTATTTCCACAGTAAGATTTTTTATTCCTGCTGTTTCAAGAAATTCACATCCCATTTTTATTATTTCGGCATCTGCAAAAGGATCTCTTATCCCGAAAGCTTCTGCCCCTACCTGATGAAATTCTCTGTATCTGCCTTTCTGCGGAGCCTCATATCTATACATAGGACCGTAGTAAAACCACTTTACCACAGGTTCTGATTTATAAAGTCCTGCCTGCAGATAAGCTCTTACTACACCGGCAGTTCCTTCAGGACGCATAGTCAGACTTCTTCCCGCTTTATCAGGAAAAGTGTACATTTCCTTAGAGACCACATCTGTTTCTTCACCCACTCCTCGTTCAAATAATTCTGTTTCTTCCACAATCGGAGTAATTATTTTTTCAAAACCATACTTTGAAAAAACATTTTTTGCACTATCTATAATATAATCATATTTTCTAATATCTTCAAAATATCTGTCTTTCATACCCTTTAATACTTTTATCATTTTTTCTCCATTCTGCAAACGATATATTTCTCATACTACACTTAATTTTCTTAATATAATAACATTATATACGATTTTTTTCAAAATTTTTTGTTATGCTTTTGTTTTTTATATTATATCATAATTATACAGACTTTGTATCTTTTTCCGGAATTAATGCCGGACAGCATTAAAAAACAGGTTTCCTGCTCCATTTCTTCTTTTGGAACAAATCCAAAAACTGAATGCTTTAAATTCCGGATTTTTGTTATCCGGTTCAAATGTCACAGTTTCATATTTCCAGTTATAATTAATGCACTGAAATTTTTATTTTTAAAAATATTTTTTTCTTCACCTGCATTTCACATTGATATTATATTATAGTTATATAGAAAAAATATATGAGGTGATAAAAATGATTAAAAAAAATATAATTTCGGCACTGACTGTAATGACAGCATTATCTTCGTTCTCTTATGCGGAACTGACTGCTCCTGCACAGCTCCCTGACAGACCGGTACAAAAAATGATCTCTACAGAAGATAATAAATTATACGAGCAGATCTACTCTAAATATAAAGATAAATTTAACAAACTTGACGTAAGTCTTTTAGAAAACAGACAGGAATTACAAAAACAGCTCAGAGCAGAGAAGACTGACTGGAAAAAAGTAGAAACCCTTACTAAAAAGAAAGCTGATTTAAAGGCTCAAAGAGAGCTTTTAAGATACCGGATGAGAGCCGAGATGAAAGATAACAACTTAAGAGCAGGATATCCCGTAAGAAACCATCACAGAACCGGCAGAACCGCCGCACCAAGAGGATAAAACAGCCCTCTGTATCTTTTTACATAAATATAAAATTATTTTGGAGAAATAAATATTCTGATACTGTTATCAAAAAACAGATATTTATTTCTCCCTATTTACATTTTACAAATAATATTTTTTACATAATTTTATTTATATGATATAAATAGATATAAAATCCACACTGTCATCCTGATGAAAATTCTGATATTACAGGATGCCGGCTACATTCAAGGAGGGAAAATGAAAATTTTAATTGTAGAAGATGAAGAAAGAATACGTAAAGTAGTTCGTTCTTTTCTTGTAAAAAACGGTTATATTGTAAAAGAGGCCGCTGATGGCGAGGAAGGGCTGGATCTTTTTTATGAATGGAATCCGGATCTCGTACTCCTTGATGTTATGATGCCTAAAAAAGACGGTTATGAAGTATGCAGAATCATTAAAAGTGAAAAAACTACTCCTGTCCTTATGCTTACTGCCAAAACTCAGGAAGAAGACGAGATAAGAGGACTTGAAATAGGAGCCGATGATTATATTAGAAAACCTTTCAGCCTGAAAATTCTGGAACTGCGTTTGAAAAATCTTCTGGGTGATGAAATATATACAATAGGAAACTTTAAATTTCTGAAAAATGAAAAAAATGTATATTTAAATGAAAAAATTATTGATCTTCCTCCGAAAGAATATGATCTGCTGTTTTATCTTGCCAAAAACCACAGTAAGATTTTTTCCAGAGAGCAGATTTTGAATAATGTATGGGATCTTCTCTGTGAAAGTGATCCCAGAACAGTAGATACTCATGTTAAGAATCTGAGAAAGAAAATAGGACATGAATATATTACCACTGTAAAAGGATTCGGATATAAATTTGAGGTGAAAAATGAAAATAATATATAAGATATTCTTCTTTACAATGTTATTAATAATTTCTACAATAACATTCGGAATATTATCAAATAAATTATTTTTAAACAGTTACTATGTCGCACTGAAAGAGAAGGATCTTATCCGTATTGCCTCTACTCTGGATACCAGAAAACTAATCCCCGTGGAAAAAAAGAGTATTGATATCAACGATGAAACCTCATACTACTTTATTCCCAGAAGAATGCTGGAGGACACCAGAAATAAAACTGCAAAAGCTTTCAAAAAAAATAATTATGAATTTGAAATGCTAAGATTTTCAAGAGGTCCCACATGGCTGAAGCTTATCATCAGAAAAACACCTGAAGGACAGTATGCTCTGATAACTCCGCTTGAACAGGTAGAAAATGCCGTGGAAGTTTCCAATACTTTTTATATTTATGTTGGTTTAATCTCTCTTGTTTTTTCAATTCCTCTGGTTATGATTTTTTCAAGATATCTTTCTAAAAAAATTACACTAATTAACGGAAACATCAAAGAGATTATTAATCTTAACTTCTCTGAAAAGCTTGATCTGCATACCAGAGACGAATTCGGCGAAACAGCCGATAATCTGAACCTGCTTTCACAGACACTGGAAAATAATCTTCAAAATCTGAAAAATATGAATGTTAAATTACAACAGGATATTGATTATGAAAGAAAAAAAGATCAGGATACCAAAAATTTTATTACCGCCATAACTCATGAACTGAAAACACCTATTACCATCATGAATACACATGCGGAATTTATTGCCGGAGGATATGCGGATACTGTCGAAGAGCTTCAGGAATATGCCGGAGAAATAATAAATGAAGGACAGCATATGGTCAAGCTCATTGATTTACTTTTGGTTCTGTTAAAAAATTCATCATTTTTACACGAATTCCAATACGAAGTTTTTGAATTAAGAGAATTTATTAATTCTGTCCTCCTTAAATATAAAGTGGATTTTGATGGCAAAAATATTTTTCTTGACTTTAATGTTACGAAAATTATGGTAAATTCCAATCGGACTTTACTGCTTCAAGTACTTACCAATCTTATAAGCAATGCTGTCTCATTTGTTCCCGATGACGGAACAGGGGTAATAAAAGTCCGCTCTTTTTCAAAGGGAAACTACCTTACTATTGAGATTATAAATAACGGGCCTTCGATTCCCGAAGAAATTATTGATAAAATCTGGAAACCTTTTTTCAAAGAGGATGATTCACGCAGCAGAAAATACGGAGGAACCGGTCTGGGACTGGCTATTGTAAAGGGAATATTTGAAAAGTTAAACTGTGATTCCGGTGTAGTAAATACTGAAAATGGTGTAAAATTTTGGTTTGATATAGAAAAAGCCTTATAAACATTGATTATTTTATAAAAAATCTGCTATAATAATATACATATATAAATTTGAAAGGAAGAATTATTATGGCAAAAATAACTCCATATTTTTTATTCAATGGAAACTGCAGGGAAGCAATGGAATTTTACGGAAAAATCTTTAAAGCAGAACCGGTTTTTGAAACTTATTCAGAAGTAAAAAATAAAACTGACCCGGCACTTACAGATGAAACAAAAAATCTTATTTCCCACGGAGAATTAAAAATAGGCAGTGAAACAATCATGTTTGCAGATGTTCCGCCTGCATATAATTATAATTTTGGAAATAATATTGTTACAGCTTTCAGATCGTCATCGCCGGAAGACATAAAAGAAGTCTTTTCACAGCTGGAAAACGGTGGAAATGTAACTATGCCTCTCCAAAGAACACCATGGAGTGAATGCTACGGTTCTGTTACAGATAAATTTGGTTTATCATGGAATCTAAATCATGATTCTACATTATAAAAGTTATTTTACAGATATTTTTTAGGAATATCCGAATATTTTATGCAAACTTTAGAAAATTATACAAAGGGCTGTATCAAAATGAAAAATTTTAGATACAGTTCCTGTTTTTTTATTACTTCACTACACTAACCCAAACATAAAAAGAACAGTTAATTCCTTAACTGCTTTTTAAAAATCACTCAATTTATTTTTTGATAAATCTTTTCTAAAATCAGAATGTACTGATTCAAGTTCACTTTTAATTTTATCACGTTCACCCGTTATTTCTTTTATCTTTTTATTATCAGGTTTTTTCTGGCTTTTGACTTTATCAAGCTCGTCATTTTTTTTGGAAAGTTTTTTATTTAAATCTTCTATCTTTTTTTCATATTTTGAAGAAATTTTATTATATGCTTTTTGTTTTTCCATTCTGTTTTTATAATGATCATCCTTAGCACCAAAGCTCACTGAAGATAAACCCAAGACTATTAAAAACATGGCTAATAATATTTTTTTCACTTTTATCACCTCATTATTTTTTACCAATCTAATTATACTACATAAGTATGAATTATTTATGAACTTTTTTTATATTTTTTCTATTTTTACTCTTAATACACGTTTATTATTTGATTTTATTATGGTGAATTCATATTCCTCATGAATTATCTTTTCTCCTGCTTTCGGAAGAATACCATATTCCAGACTAAACAGCCCGCCTATTGTTTCTACCTTAGTTTCTATATTTATATTAAGCAGTTTATTTATT
>JAITVW010000260.1 GCA_031285605.1 Fusobacteriales bacterium
TCTTCCGATCTATATAATTAGCAGCAGGATGAATTTCTATATAATCATAAAAATCCGCTCTTTCTTCTATCTCATCTTTTGACATACCTCTCAAATATGCCCTTACCAATTCTCCGTCATTTCTAAATACTGAATTTGCAGAACTTGCTATTAACAGATGTTCTCTTTTTTCTTTAAGCATACTTTTGGGAATTCTGGGCTTTCTCTCACCGAAAAAATCCAGATGTGATTTTGAAATAAGCTCGTATAAATCCTTGAGCCCGTCTCTGTTCTTCACCAGTATCATCGTATTCATAGTATCGGCTGTCTGAACGTTATTCTGAAATGTATCATTTATTTCATAGATTTGCAGTATCCCTTTGGATAAAACCATATTCAGCATTTTTATAAAGATGGAAGCCGTAGCTTCAGCATCGTCTACCGCCCTGTGATGATTATCAAGAGATATGTTAAAATAATTGGCAAGTGCTTTCAGGTTAAATCTTTTAAGGTCTGTAACAAGGACTCTTGCCCAGTATAAGGTATCAATAACACTCGGCAGAAATTCCAGTTCAAGCTGCCTTGCCTTTTGTGTAAGGAATCCCACATCGAATTTTGCATTATGTGCTACCATTGTACAATCTCCGCAGAATTCCAAAAAACTCGGAAGAACTGTATCAATAAGCTCTGCATCTTTTACCATATCATCTGTAATATTTGTAAGCTTTATTATTTCTTCCGGTATAGGTACTTCCGGATTTACAAAAGCCGAAAATCTGTCTATTATATTACGCCCTTTTAGTTTTACCGCACCTATTTCTATTATTTTATCCTTATACGGATCAAAACCCGTAGTCTCTATATCGAATATTATATATTCCTCTTGTTCTATCATGGCATCTTTCGGTCTTTCCACCATGTTTTGTTCATCATCAACCACATATGCTTCTACTCCGAAAATAACCTTAAAGTTTTTTGGTGCCGCCTTGTATGCAAAAGGAAACGAGTATGCCACTCCGTAATCTGTAACGGCTATAGCATTATGCCCATACTCTACAGCTCTGTTTATCAAATCTTTAGCCGATACTACACCGCTCATTTCGCTCATATTGGTATGTGCATGTAATTCCACTCTTTTTACTTCCGCTTCGTCTTTTCTTTTTTCCAGTCTTGACGGAATTCTCTCTATTGATGAAATAATGAGATAATAATCCTCTATATTAAATCTGTCCTGTGTTACTCTTCCCTTAAGCTTTACCCATTCACCGTTTTTCAGCTTCAAATCCTCTGTTTTCAAAAGAAAAAGTCTGCATGAAATAGAATCCTTGTAATTTGTAACATTAAAGGAAATGAGCAGCTTGTCATTTTTTAGCTCTCTTGTATTTATATTGAATACTTCCCCTTCAATAGTCATGTTTTCCCCGACCTGAAGCTGATCAAATACCGAATACTCCATAATTCTGCTCTTTATAACCTCTCCGTACAATACCGGAGCGGAACTTTGTGATGCAGTATCTTCCACCATAAATGTTTCTTCCATTATTACGGCATATTCCTCAATAGTCTCTGCTATAAATTCCCCTTCTTCCTTTTCACTTATAAAGCTTATTTTAAATTCCCGGTCAGTAACTTCTTTTAGTTTTATCTGAAGATCCTTATCTATTCCCTGACTGACTGCCTGTTCTGTCAGATGGCGGCTTTTCAGTTCTATTTGTATATTTTTGTTATTTCTGTAATAAATTTCATAATCTGAAAAAATATACTGGTGTCTGATGCTTTCATTTTTGTAATTATCCAGAAGAAATTCCACAAGACTTGTCAGTTTATCGGTTTCTATAACAGTATTCATAAGGAATTTCATTTTTACTCTTATGCTCTCACTAAAGGTTTTGGTTAGCTCACGCCGTAGATCCATTACTTCTTTGAAAGCATCTGTATGGATAATTTTAATCAAAACTTCCATTTCCTTTTTCTTGGAGAATAAATTAATATGTTCTATGGAAAAACTTTTTATGTTAAGTCTCTCGTATATATCATCCGATGGTTTTAATTTCATATATTTAATACTCATTTCAGGCTGCTCCTTCAAATTATGGTATATTCAGTAACTAACCGGCTTATCCGGTAATTCATGCAAAGAATGACATTCTTCATGCTGCCGGCTGTGGATTCTGTATAGAAAATCTGCTGATAAAACAGCTGTACAACGCATGTTTCCAATGTCTTTCATTATAAAAACCAAAGAAATATACACTTATACAGCTTCATTTATGTTTTAAAAATTCTACATTTATTTTATACCTTTTTTCCAAAACTTTCAAGTACTCTTATATTCATTATTTTTATAGGAAAAATAATTTTATGGTATCTAAAAAAATTCATTAGTTCTCATAGTACATCTATAGTTTTTTAATTAATAAATTTTTCTGATATAATGAAGAAAATGAGCCTTACGACTCATTTTTCGACTGTATCTTTATTTCTTTTATATTACAATTATGCTGAAAAATCATTTTCTGAAAGCAGTTCCAGCTGTTCTGCCGTTAATAACTTTTCAGCTGCTTTTTTGCTTTCTATTGTAAGTTTGTTAAATTCTTTAGTTCTTTCATCGTTAGATTTGTCTGATTTCAATAATTCATTTATCTCGTCAAGATATTTTTTATAAATTTTTTCTATTTTCATTTGCTGTTTTTG
>JAITVW010000019.1 GCA_031285605.1 Fusobacteriales bacterium
AAATGAAATTTTAAAAAATCCTTTCAAAAAATTATGAACGATTTTGTAGTTTTCTTTTTACATTTTATGATGTAAATTATTAGTGTATCAGAGGTGATAAAAATGTTGTCGAAAAAAAGTCTGGATATTTTGACACTGCTGGATGAAGCAGGGGAACTAAAAGAAATAGCAAATAAACTGAATTTATCAGAACGGGCGATTAGATATGAAATAGAAAACCTGAATTACTATCTGATAAAATTCGGATTTGATGAAATTCAGATAATTTCAAGAAAAGTGGAGAAACCTGAAAATTTAAATTACAATACTGTTCTGGAATATCTTAATAAGGAAAATTACACATATTCCAAAGAAGAAAGAACAGACTATATTCTGGCAAATTATCTGTTTAATTCACAAAATTTGAAGCAGATAAATCTTGAAGAAAATCTGAATGTAAGCTCTACCACTGTGGCTAATGATATGGCGAGGGTAAAAGATGTTCTCTCCTTAAATAAGCTTGAGTTTAACAGCTATTCTAAGGATTTTGAATATATAGAGGGAGCTGAAAAGAGTATAAGACGTTATATTCTGAACTTTTTACTTGAGTATTTATTTATTACAAAAAAGTATCCCGGTGAAATAATGGTAAAAGAGGTCATAGAAAATTATTTTTCTGATATAGACCTGAACTATATAAGGGAATTTATAAAGAAAATACAGGAAAAAACAGGAAAGATAATATCTGATGAAGCATATAAGATTCTTACTCTGTATCTTTTGATAATGATAAAGAGGGTAAGAGAAGAGAAAGTACTGGGAGAAATAAAAAATCCCGTATTTATTACATCAAGTGACGAATTTAAGATAATATCCGTAATAATCAGCAGTCTGGAAAAAAATGCCCTTGTAAAATTCAGCAATCAGGAGATAATGGCTTTTTCCGAATATGTTCTCGGAAGTCATTCGTATAACTTTGATTATTCATATTATGAAAACTGGATACAGCTGGAAATACTTGTAAATAAATTAATTGTAGATATTAACAGCAAGACAGATACTAATATTTTAGGAGATAACATACTGTTTGAAGGTCTTTTGAACCATCTAAAGCCTGCGATATACAGAATAAAGCAGGGAATAAAACTGGAAAATGCGGTTTATGAGGAGGTATTGGACAATTATCCCGAACTCTTTTTAATGATAAAAGACTCCATGACAAAACTGATACACTATCTGGAAGTAGAAATAAACGACGACGAAATTGCCTTTGTAACAATACACTTTAAGGAAGCCATAGACAGAAGGGCGGAAAAAGCCCTGAAAAATATAATAATAGTATGCGGCTTCGGATACGGCAGTTCAAAGCTGCTGAAAGAAAATATAAAAAAATACTTTGAAGTAAATGTGATAAACACCCTGCCCATGCATAAATTTGAGGAAATAACAGACTTTAACAATATTGATCTTATTATAACAACAGTACCCATAAAAGAAGAAAAGATTCCGGTCATATATGTAAATCCCATACTTACAAAAGAGGATCTGGAAAAACTTGAGTCTTACGGGCTGGATAAAGAAAGAAAGCTGATATATCTTGAAGAGCTTCTGGAAATAATAAAGGAGCATGCAGAGATAAAAGATGAAGCGGGACTTATAGAAAGTCTTACAGAGAAGTACAAAAATAAAATAACCTTTAATATGGAAAATAAGAAACATAATCTGGAAATAATTCTAGGGAAAGAGAATATATACACTAATCTGATATTTGATTCATGGGAAAAAGCTCTTTATTTCGGGGGCGAAGTATTGGAGCAAAAAGGAGCGGTAAGTTCGGATTATGTGGAAAGTATTATAAATATACTGAAAACACATGGAAGCTATATGGTAATAAACGAGCATATTCTTCTGGCACACGGAAGAAATGAGGATAATGTTTTTGAAACATCAATGATACTCATGACTTTGAAGGACTATATAGAATTCCCCAGTGATAAAAAGATAAAGATAATAATTCTTTTCTCCAGCAGGGATAATCAGGAACATCTTAATGCACTGCTTAAGCTTACCGAGCTTCTGGACGAAAGGGATCTGTACAATCAGATAAAGGATTTGGAAACAAGCGGGGAAATATATGAGAAAATACTGGACTTAACAGGGGAAAACTAAATAAGTGAAGAAAAAATAACATAAATTCAGAAAAATAAGAAAAAATCGGGAGGAAATAAAAATGAGTGATAATTCAGCAAGAGTACAGGTGCAGAAATTCGGAAGATTTCTAAGCGCCATGGTAATGCCGAATATAGGAGCTTTTATAGCTTGGGGACTTATAACAGCATTATTTATACCCACAGGATGGATGCCGAATGAAAATCTGGGTAAACTGGTAGGACCGATGATATCATATCTTCTGCCGCTTTTAATAGGTTATACAGGTGGTACAATAGTAGGCGGAAAAAGAGGAGGAGTAGTCGGTGCCATTACTACAATGGGTGTAATAGTGGGAGCGGACATTCCGATGTTCCTTGGAGCAATGATAGCAGGACCTCTTGGAGGATTTGTAATAAAAGCTTTTGACAATTTTATTGAAGGAAAAATCAAACCCGGATTTGAAATGCTTATAAATAATTTTTCAGCAGGAATTATAGGTATGATACTTGCATTAGTAGCATTTAAGGCAATAGGACCTGCGGTACAGCTGATAACAAAAGGTTTGATGTTTGCAGTCAATCAGTTAGTATCAATGAAGCTTTTACCACTGGTTTCTATAGTAATAGAGCCGGCAAAAATCTTTTTCCTTAATAATGCGGTAAATCACGGAATCTTTACACCGCTGGGAACAGAACAGGTTACACAAATGGGGAAATCTATTTTCTTTTTAATAGAAGCTAATCCGGGACCCGGATTGGGAATCTTACTGGCTTACTCTGTTTTTGGGAAAGGAAATGCAAAGCAGTCAGCGCCGGGAGCAGTAATAATACACTTTTTAGGCGGAATACACGAAATTTATTTTCCGTATGTATTAATGAATCCTGCATTATTCTTAGCTGTAATAGCCGGGGGAATGACAGGAGTAGCCACAAATATGCTTTTAGGTACAGGACTTGTGGGACCGGCTTCTCCGGGAAGCATAATAGCAATAGGGCTTGTTACGGCTAAAGGAAGTATGCTGGGTATAATGCTGTCGGTACTTCTTGCTACAGTAGTGTCTTTCCTTGTAGCTTCAGTATTTGTAAAAAGAGCGGCATCAAATACCAATGACGATGAATTTGAGGCAGCAGCAAGCAAAATGGCAGATTTAAAAGGCGGAAAAGCAGGAGCAGCTGACATAAACAGCGGTGAAATCAGAAAGATAATAGTAGCATGTGATGCGGGAATGGGTTCAAGTGCTATGGGAGCAAGTCTTCTGAAAAAGAGAGTGCAGAATGCAGGACTTAATATAATAGTGGAAAATAAGGCAATTAATGAAATACCAAAAGATGCCGATATGATAATAACTCATCAGGATCTGACTGCAAGAGCTAAAGGCGTAGCACCTGAGAAAATTCATTTATCTTTGACAAACTTTGTAGACGGAGATTTTTATGATGAGGTAGTAAAAAAATTAAAAAAGTAGACGGCTCACCGGACACAAATCTGGATAAACCAGATATTCCTCAAACCGGTGGGCAGAAGAAAGAGGAAATTTTAAAAAAATCCAATATTAAGCTGGATATGGTTTCGGTATCAAAGGAAGAAGCCATAAAACAGGCCGGTGAATTATTAAAAAATGCAGGATATGTGGAAGAAGGATATATTAACGGCATGCTTGAAAGAGAGAAGCTGGTATCGACATATCTTGATCATAATATTGCAATACCTCACGGAGAGGCAGAAGTAAAAGAAAAAGTAAAGAAAACAGGAATAGTGGTACTTCAGTATCCGCAAGGGATAGATTACGGTGACGGGAATATTGTAAAACTTTTGATAGGAATAGCAGGAAAAGGAAACGAACATATAGATGTTATTGCCAAGCTTGCAGGAATTCTTGATGATGAAGGTGAAGCCGAAAAACTTGTAAATTCGTCAGATGCTGATTATGTGTATAATTGCTTAAAATAAAGGAGGCAGAAATGAAAAGAGCATTACATTTTGGGGCAGGCAATATAGGCAGGGGTTTTATAGGAAAGATTATATCAGAAGCAGGCTATGAAGTGATTTTTGCTGATGTTAACAGACAGGTAACAGATCAGCTGAATATAGATAAAGAATATGAAGTGGAAGTAGTCGGGGAAAATTCTAAAACCGATATTGTAAAAAATGTCAGCGGTATAATGTCGAATGATCCGGAAAAGGTAAAGGAAGCAGGACTTAATGTCAGTCTTATTACTACAGCTGTAGGGCCTAATGTACTGAAGATAATATCAGGATCATTTGTCGATATTATAAAAGCGAGAAAAGAAAAAGGCATGGAAGAAGAACTGAATATCATAGCATGTGAAAATATGATAAAAGGAAGTACATTTTTGAAAGAAAACATTTATGAAAAGCTGAATGAATCTGAGAAGGAATATGCGGATAAATATATAGGATTCCCGGATTCGGCAGTGGACAGAATAGTTCCGCCGGTAAATGCCGAAGGAAAAAAGTCTACATATGTGGTAGTGGAAGAATTTTATGAGTGGATAGTAGACAGAAATCTTATAAAAGGTAATCTGGAACTGGAAGGAATGATAAAAACAGATAATCTTATGGCATATATAGAGAGAAAACTGTTTACTCTGAATACAGGACATGCAATAACTGCTTATACAGGGAAATATAAAAAATATAAAACTATAGATGAGAGCATAAAAGATGCCGATATCAGAAATATAGTAATGGGTGCAATGGGGGAAAGCGGTGAGGTATTAATAAAAAGATACGGTTTTGACAGGGAAGAACATTTTAAGTATATAGATAAAATCATAAAAAGGTTTGAGAATATATATCTGAAGGATGATGTAGAGAGAGTGGGGAGACAGCCTTTAAGAAAGCTGGGGAAAAACGAAAGATTAATAAAGCCTCTTCTCGGAACTCTGGAATATAATACTTCCAATGAGAATCTTGTTACAGGAATTGCTTATGCTTTGAAATTCGACGGCAGTGACGAAGAAAGCGTGAAACTAAACAGCATGATGAAAGAAAAAGGACTGGCTGAAACTTTGAAAGAGATAACGGATAATTCTGTCGGTGAAGATATAGTGACAAGAGTAAAGAGTATTTATAATAAACTGTAAAATATATATAAAGTATCAGGAATGGTTCCTGATGCTTTTTTATATCGGCGATAGGTGTATCTAAAGCAACACATTTTTTAAGCCCGGACTTTTCACCGGATCAGACCGCTAAATTCCTGCTTTTGGTAAAAATATAAATAAAGCAGAAGATAAATAACATATAATAACTGTGTTTACAGCTTATGTCCAAATACTTCAAAAAATTTGAAATAAATAAGCCTTTAAAAAACACAGGGAAAAATGCTATAATAAGACAAATATAAAAACACAGGAGGTTTAGGTGTGGATAAAGTTTTAAGAAAATTACAAAGCGGTTCCGACATCAGAGGAATAGCTATTCAGCATGAGGACAAACAGGTGACTTTGAACAGAGAGACTGTAGCTGTATTGGCACAGGGATATGTGAATTATATAAGTAAAAAACTGGGTAAAAATCCTGAAGAAATAACAGTTTCATCCGGGACTGACCCGAGAATAACAGGCGGTAAGCTGCAATGTGCCTTTATTGAAGAGTTGCTGAATGCGGGAATGACAGTTTATGATTTTGGTTTATCAACAACTCCGTCTATGTTTATGAGTACAATTTTTGAAAAGTATAACTGTGATGCTGCTGTTATGTTCACTGCCAGTCATCTTCCTTTTTATTATAACGGAATAAAATTCTTTACAAAAGAAGGCGGATTTGAGAAGGAAGATATCAGGCAGGTTATAGAAAATTCGATAGATGTTTTGAAAAATTCTACGGTTAAACAAACTAAAAAGGGAAAAATAGTTAAGACTACGATAATAAAAGATTACTCTAAATTTTTAGTAGAAAAAATAAGAACAGAAGTAAATTCTAAAAAAAATTATGAAAAGCCGCTTGAAGGATTGCATATAGTAGTAGATGCCGGAAACGGGGCAGGAGGATTTTTTGCGGAGGAGGTTTTAGAAGTTCTCGGTGCTAAAACTGCAGGAAGCGCTTTCTTGAATCCTGACGGACTTTTTCCCAATCATGTGCCTAATCCTGAAGACGAAACAGCAATGGGATTCCTGAAAAGGGCAGTTCTTAACAGTAAGGCGGATTTTGGTATAATATTTGATACAGATGTAGATAGAGCATCATGTGTGGATAAAAACGGAGAGGAAATAAACAGAAACAGATTAATAGCTTTATCTTCCGCAATAGTTCTCAAGCAGAATCCGGGAAGTACAATAGTAACAGATTCGATTACTTCTGATGAATTAAATGAATTTATTACAAAGCTCGGCGGAAAACATTTCAGATATCAGAGAGGATACAAGAATGTTATAAATAAAGCAAAAGAATTAAATGAAAAAGGAACAGAGTGTCCTCTGGCTATAGAAACATCAGGACACGCAGCTTTTAAGGAAAATAATTTTCTTGATGACGGTGCATACCTTACTGCCAAAATATTAATAACGCTGGCAAAACTCCACGAAGAGAACAAGAATGTAGAGGATCTTCTTAAAGGGTACAAAGAACCGCTTGAATCAAAAGAGATGCGTCTGAGTGTAAATACACAGTCAATAAAAGAATATGCCGATAAAGTAATAAGCGAGCTTGAGCAGTTCGTTAAAGAAGAACCGGATTGGTCTCAGGCGGAAGAAAATTACGAAGGAATAAGAGTAAACTGCAAGGGCGGAGAAGGAAGCGGATGGTTTTTATTAAGATCATCATTGCATGAACCAATCATCTGTATAAACATGGAGGCTGATTATGCCGGCGGAGTAGAGAAAACAGAGAAGAAGCTTGCGGAATTTTTGAAAAGATACAGTGAAATAGATACTTTGGCTTTATAAAAAATAAAATTTTTATAAGATAACAATACTGTCGGAATAACAGAATTCCGGCAGTGTTTTTTGCTATTGCAATAGCTTCCTGCTTATCTTTAGTCTGCCAGACCACTTATGACCAATATTACAAATTATTTTATATATATTTTTCTCCTTGATTTTTTTATAAAATTTATTATAATTAATCGTATTTATTTTTTATAATCTACTTTATTACTATGAAGTTTATATGAGAAAATTACAGGATTATTATTAATATAAAAAGAAGCTGCTTTATTGTTGGGGAGTAGCTTTTTTTATTAATTTTTAATTGTTTAAGAAAGAAAATTATGAAATAGACTGAATATATTATAAAAATTATAGTTTTGAAAGAGTAAATATTATTATTTTGGGAAATAAATTTATAAAAGTAAAAAATATAAAAAAATAAAAAGTATGACAATTTATTTATTTGAAATAAGTTTTACTTTACAC
>JAITVW010000020.1 GCA_031285605.1 Fusobacteriales bacterium
TAAGTACTCAAAGCTTATGAATCTGTTCGGCGGAATTCTTATGGTTATTCTTGGACTTATGCTTATCATAAAACCTGAAATATTAGTTTTTTAAATATAAAAAATGCACTGTTTTCACTAAAATGAAAATGGTGCATTTTAATTTATATTTTTTTTAAAACAAGAATATAGAAATTTTATTCTAGGATAGTTATATTAATACATGACTTATTTTACTTCAATCTACATGTAGGAGACGTATTTACATTCTAAGATAGTTATATTAATACGAATTCGCTACAATTCGTAAACGAAACTCCTTGCTTATTTACATTCTAAGATAGTTATATTAATACGTACTTACAGTATTGACTTTAGTAGTGAGCAGTAAATTTACATTCTAAGATAGTTATATTAATACCTTACATATAAAAAACCATTTATTTATTATACCTTAAATAAGCATTTCTGTCGATCACTTTTTTTCGTCTATTAAAACAATAACATAATCATGTCTTATTTCTATAAAAATCATATTTGATTAACTATAAAATAAAGTATTGTTAATCCCCGACATTTAATTCTGTATCAATAGTCGACAGAATATTTGTAATACCGTCCTTCTCTATCATATTAAAATTATTTATTTTAAAAAACACCAAAAAAGCCCGCCTTTCGGCGGAACTTCTTTTATTTATTCTCCCTCTGTTCCAGCTGTAGATTTTTCATTTAACTCTGCGAAAGTAGTTATCATACTGGCAAGATTCTGATAATTACTTGGTATTATTATCTTAGTAGCTCTTCCGTCAGCCACTTTCTCGAATGTTTCCATTCCTTTCAGTGATAATATTTTATCTGTAGGTGCTGCCTCTTTCAGTAATCTTATAGCTTCCGCATTTGCTCTTTGTACTGCAAGAATAGCTTCTGCTTCCCCTTCTGCTTCTCTTATTTTTTGTTGTTTTACAGCTTCTGCTCTCAGAATAGCCGCTTCTTTTTCCCCCTCGGCCTCTCTTATTTTCTGTTCTTTTACTGCATTTGCTCTTAAAACCACAGATTCTTTATCCGCTTCAGCTTTCAGGATTATTTCCCTTTTCTCTCTTTCCGCTTTCATCTGTCTTTCCATTGAATTTCTAATGTCTTCCGGCGGCAATATATTCTTAAGCTCTACTCTGTTTACTTTTATTCCCCAAGGATCCGTTGCCACATCAAGCTCTGTTCTCATTTTTGTATTAATAATATCTCTTGAAGTCAGAGTTTCATCAAGCTCCATTTCTCCGATTATATTTCTTAATGTAGTGGCAGTAAGATTCTCTATTGCTGACATCGGTCTTTCCACCCCATATGTATACTGTTTTGAATCAGTTATCTGAAAATAAATTACCGTATCAATCTGCATAGTTACGTTATCCTTTGTAATAACCGGCTGCGGCGGAAAGTCCACTACCTGTTCCTTTGTAGATACCACTCTTGCAACTCTGTCGATAAACGGTGCTATTGTATTAAACCCTGCATGCAAAGTTCCGTTATATTTCCCCAGCCTTTCTACTATACACTCCTTTGTCTGCGGCACTATTCTTATGCATGTCATAAAAACAACTATAAAAATTATAATTACTAATCCTAATAATACTAAAAATCCCATTTCCTTCCTCCTTATTGTTTTTTATTTATTTTTTTTTCCAGTATCAGCCTGTTTCCTGTTATCCCTGTTATTATTACTTTTTCATTAACCTCAAGATTATCTCTGGAAATTGCCCTCCACATTTTATCATCAAGTACTACTTCATATATGCCTTCATCAAGTATTTTTGATATTTTTGTTTCCCTTCCCGCAGTCCTGTTACCAAAGCTTATATCATCTTTTCTGCCTTTATAAAGATATTTTTTCGCTATAGGTCTGGTAAGAAGAAGCAACATGAATGAGATTGCAGTAAAAACATAAAATTCCACATTCACATCCCTTATCAAAGGTGCTAAAAAAATCATAACTATTCCGGCAAGGCCAAACCACACCGTTACCAATCCCGGAATTACCAGTTCCAGTACCAGAAATACTCCGGCAACAATAACCCAAAATATTGAACTCATAAAACCTCCTTAAAAAATATAAACTGTCTTTGATTAAATGTCAGTATCTTTTCCCATTATGTCCAAAACGTCAGCGAACAGGGAAAAATAAGGTTTCTCTGCACTGACAGGTATCAGCTGTTGCTAGTCTTTATATAACTCCAGATTTTCCTTAAGCTTATCAAGCTTATTCTCCAGCTCTTCCTTAATTCCGTTTTCCTTATCCACCACATCCTGAGGCGCTTTGCTAAGGAACTTTTCATTGGAAAGTTTGCCAAGAACTCTTTTTAATTCTGTTTCAGTCTTTTCTATATCTTTTTTCAGTTTTGCAGTTTCTTTTTCAGTATCTATAAGACCTGCAAGCGGTACAAATATCTCTGTATTATCTGCAAGTCTGAATCCTGTGAGTTTTGGTATTTCCCTTTCATTGTCTATGCTGTATTTTTCTACATTAGAAAGCTTATCAAGTATTTTTGCATTTTTCTCAAGAACATTTCTTTCACTCTCATTACTTGTCTTAAATATAACTTCTATTTTTTTTGAAGGTGGTACATTTACTTCTCCTCTTATATTTCTGACAGCCGTAATTACTTCCTTCAGATAGTCGAATTCCTCTTCAGCTTCTTTATCCAGAAGAGCTTCATCATATTTAGGGAAATCTGAAAGCATTATCGTTTCACCGTCAAGTTTTACTTTCTGCCATAATTCCTCTGTTATAAACGGCATAAAAGGATGAAGTAGCTTTAATCCGTTATCAAGTATATATCTAAGCACCCACTGTGCAGTTTTCTTATCTTGTTCATCTTCGCCGTATACCCTTGTTTTTGCAGCTTCCACATACCAGTCACAGAATTCTCCCCTGAAAAATTCATAGGCTGTTTTTGCAGCCATATCAAGCTCATATCCATCAAGTGCATTATTTACATCTTTTGCCGTATTCTGCAATTTTGACAGTATCCATCTGTCTTCCAGTTTAAACTCAAGATCTGCTGTTGATGTTTTATAATCAAAATCTTCCAGATTCTGAAGAACAAATTTTGATGCATTCCATATTTTATTGGAAAAATTCGCTCCCATTTCCAGAAGCTTTTCAGAGAAGAAGATATCCTGCCCCTGTGAAGTATTATACAAAAGGCTGAATCTTATCGCATCTGCACCGTATTTATCTGTAAGATCAAGCGGATCAGGTGAATTTCCCAAAGTTTTACTCATTTTTCTTCCTTTTTCATCTCTTACTATTCCGTTTAAGTATACATATTTAAATGGTATTTTATCAAATAAGTACTCGCTTATCATTATCATTCTTGATACCCAGAAAAATATAATATCTGCAGCTGTTACCAGTGCATCTGTAGGAAAAAACTTCTCAAAATCCTTTGTTTTTTCAGGCCATCCCATTGTAGAAAAAGGCCACAGCTGTGATGAAAACCATGTATCAAGTACATCTGTTTCCTCAGTAAGCTTCACTTCTTTCCCGTATTTTTCCTTAGCCTGCTGTTTTGCTTCTTCAAGTGATTTTGCTACAAATATTGTCCCGTCCTCAGAATAATATGCCGGAATTCTGTGTCCCCACCAGAGTTGTCTTGAAATACACCAGTCTCTAATATTTTCAAGCCAGTTATAATATACTTTTACCCATCTTTGCGGCGATATCGTTATTTCTCCGTTTCTTACTACCTCAAGCGCTTTTTTGGCAAGAGGCTGCATTCTTACGAACCACTGGTTAGAAACTCTGGGTTCTATAACAGTGCCGCATCTGTAACAATGCCCTACTGAGTGATGGTGTTCTTTTACTCCAGCAAGAAGCCCCAGTTCTTCCAAATCTTTAAGAACCTCTCTTCTGGCAGCAAATCTGTCCAACCCTTTGTATTTTCCCCCGTTTTCATTTATGCTTCCGTCTTCTTCCATTACATTCAGCAAAGGAAGATTAGTTCTTTTAGCTACTTCAAAGTCATTCGGGTCATGTGACGGAGTCATCTTTACCGCACCTGTTCCGAATTCCATATCTACATATTCATCTGCTACTATTGGAATCTCTCTGTTCATAAGAGGAAGTACCACGCTTTTACCTATCAGATGCTTATATCTGCTGTCATTTGGATTTACGGCAACTCCTGTATCTCCCAGCATGGTTTCAGGTCTTGTAGTAGCAATAGTCAGAGACTCCTTGCTGTTTTTTACGGGATATTTTATCTGCCATATTTTCCCCGTTGTCTCTTCATGCTCTATCTCATCGTCAGCAAGCGCCGTTTTATCTTTCGGACACCAGTTAACTATATATTCACCTTTATATATCAGATCATCATTATATAATCTTATGAAAACATCCTTTACAGCATCGGAAAGACCATCATCCATAGTAAATCTTTCTCTCTCCCAGTCAAGTGACGAACCAAGTCTTCGCAGCTGTTTTGTTATTATACCCCCGTGTTTTTCTTTCCATTCCCATGTTCTTTCCAGAAACTTTTCTCTTCCTATTTCTTCTTTTGAAGTTCCCTCTTCCATAAGCCATTTTTCTACTTTATTCTGTGTAGCTATTCCGGCATGATCTGTCCCCGGCATCCATAAAGCATCAAAGCCGGACATTCTCTTCCATCTTATTATTGTATCCTGTATTGAATTATTCAGTATATGCCCCATATGGAGAATTCCTGTTACATTTGGCGGCGGTATTACTATTGAATATCCCGGCTTTTCATCATTATGCCGGGCACTGAAATATCCGTTTTCCTCCCATACCTTATACCATTTTTCTTCTATTTCCTTAGGTGAATAGCTTTTACTCAATTCTGACATTTTTAACCTCCGTAATTATCTATAAACAAATCTAAAAGTCCCGCTCTGATATTTCTCCGTCTGACAAAAGAAAAGCAAGAAGAAAAGCCTTCTTCTGTTCCTTTAGAATATATCCCGGATTTTACTGCTCACTTATGTTTATGACCGGAGCTGTGGAAATTAGTAACGGGTACAGATATTCCAGCCCGGCGGTTAACTCATCCGCCGGACAAAATACCGGTTTAAATTTAATAATACATTTATGATTTATATTTAAAATTCTCCCTTGATTAGATTATTCTTTTCTATATAAAATACCATTTTTATTAGATTTTGTCAATATTTATGATTGCATAAACACTAAAAACCACTCTGCATGATTATCAAAAACTAAAAATTATAATTTGATAAGTATTTATTTTATTAATTATAAAAAAAGTTTTATGATTTTTCAGTTGTCTATACGCTCAAAACTACTATGTAGAAATTTTGGTTAAAAAAATTACCTTTATTTTTTCCTTTACGCTATTGAAATTATTAATAATTAAATTATAATTATATAAAACAATATATAACATGTCCATTAACTATAAGGAGTACAAATGTATGATATTCTGATTATCGGTGACGGTGTAACAAAAGCCTGTATTGTAAGAGAACTACCGAAATACGATTTAGACATTTTGGTTTTGAAGAAAAATAACGATGCTGCTGACGAAAAAATTCCGCTGTTATTCACGCAGGATTTGATGCACGGGAAGATACTCTTATGGCTGAGCTGAATGTTCTGGGAAATTCAATGTTTGATAAATTATC
>JAITVW010000082.1 GCA_031285605.1 Fusobacteriales bacterium
TTCCTGATTTTATAAATCCTGAATCTAATCCCGAAAACTTTGCGATTATTCAGGTAATTCTGGTGATTCCTATACTTATAGCAGGAAAAGGATTTTTTACAAGAGGATTCAGGAATTTGTTTAAAGGAAGTCCTAATATGGATTCGCTGATAGCTGTGGGTACATCGGCAGCAGTATTATATGGATTATTTTCGGTGTATCAGATATTTTCAGGGCATGTACATTATGCGATGGACTTGTATTTTGAGTCGGCAGGAGTGATAATAACCCTTATTCTTCTCGGGAAGTTTCTTGAAGCCAAAACAAAAGGGAAAACTTCTTCTGCAATAAAGAAATTAATAGGACTGCAGCCGAAAAAAGCAGTGATAATAAAAGACGGAGAACCACATGAGGTTCTTATTGAAGAAATAAATACCGGGGATATTATCCTTGTAAAACCCGGTGAAAAAATACCCGTAGACGGTATAGTGGTAAAAGGACATACCAGTGTTGACGAATCTATGCTTACAGGTGAAAGTATACCTGTGGGTAAAAAAGCAGATGATAAAATAATAGGCGGAAGTATAAATAAGAATGGAAGTATAGAATTCAGAGCTGTCAAAGTAGGAACAGACACAATGCTTTCTCAGATTATAAAGCTGGTGGAAGAGGCTCAGGGATCAAAAGCTCCTATCTCAAGAATGGCTGATACTATTTCAGGATATTTTGTTCCAATAGTAATGCTTATAGCAGCAGCAGCGGGTCTGGCATGGTATATAAGCGGTTCAGGGCTTGTGTTTGCACTTACGATATTTATAGCGGTATTGGTAATAGCCTGTCCGTGTGCGCTGGGACTGGCAACTCCCACTGCAATAATGGTGGGAACCGGAAAGGGTGCTGAAAACGGTATACTCATAAAAAGCGGTGAGTCTCTGGAAACTACACACAGTATAGATACCATAATATTTGATAAAACAGGGACTATAACACAGGGAAAGCCTGTAGTAACAGATGTAATTGCAGATAATGAAAGTATTTTTCTGCAGTATGCGGCGAGTGCTGAAAAAGGCTCGGAGCATCCTCTTGCAGAAGCTGTGACGGCTTACAGCGAAGAGCGTAACATAGAATTATATAATGCGGAAAAGTTTGAAAATATTCCGGGATATGGGATAAAATGTGAAGTTAACGGAAAACCTGTATTCCTTGGAAATGAAAAATTAATGACAGAAAATAACATAGATATAAGCAAATTTGAAAAAGATTTTGACAGACTTTCCGATGAAGGAAAAACTGTAGTTTTTCTTGCCATAGATGGAAAAACAGAGGGAATAACAGCAATAGCCGATGTAGTAAAGGAAAGCAGCGCAAAGGCAGTGAAAGAGCTTCATGAAATGGGAATAAAAGTAGTAATGCTTACCGGGGATAACAGAAAAACTGCCGGATATATAGCAAAGCAAGTGGGAATAGACGAGGTTATAGCAGAGGTTCTTCCTGATGAAAAATCAAATGCCGTAAAATCTTATCAGAAAAAAGGAGATTTCGCAGCAATGGTTGGTGACGGGATAAATGATTCACCTGCACTGGCTCAGGCAAATGTGGGTATAGCAATAGGAAGCGGAACCGATATAGCAATAGAATCAGCAGATATAGTACTTATCAGAGGTGATATTCTTGATGTTGTTAATGCAATAAAATTAAGTAAAGCAACTATAAGAAACATAAAGCAGAATTTATTCTGGGCATTTGCCTATAATACTTTGGGGATACCTTTTGCAGCAGGTGTATTCTACGTATTCGGCGGACCGAAACTGGATCCTATGATTGCGGCACTGGCTATGTCTTTGAGTTCAGTATCGGTACTGCTTAATGCTCTTAGGCTGAAATTTTTTAAAGCCGAAAATTATAAGTTTAGAAAGAAAACAAAAAAATACAAAGGAAGTGAGAATTTTATGGAAAAAGAACTAAAAGTAAAAGGTATGAGCTGTGAGCATTGTGTAAAGAGAGTAAAGGCAGCGGTAGATGGTGTAGATGGTGTAAGCTCTGTATCTGTGGATTTGAATTCGGGATCTGTAAAGTATAGTGCAGAAAAAGATGTCACAAAAGAAGTTACAGAAAAAATAAAAGAGGCAGGATATGAAGCAGAGTAAAGAAAATAAAATCAAAGAGAAAAGAAAAGCAGAACATGCCAATGACTTAAAGGATTCGCTCATAAAAAGACTAAACAGAATAGAGGGGCAGATAAGAGGAATAAAAAAAATGGTAGAAGAAGATATATACTGTGATGAAATACTTCATCAGATAATGTCTGCCAAAGCCTCGCTGGACGGAGTGTCAAAAGAACTGCTGAAAGCACATATAAACAGTTGTGTAGTACGGCAGATAAAAGAAGGTAAAGAAGAAGTGGCAGACGAACTTATGGTTACCATAAAAAAAATGATAAAATAATTTATAGAAAACAGTGATAATATGAAATTAAGAATCATGGCGGGTATTACTTTTATCTGCTGTGGTTTTTATTTACGGACTGCTGTATATCAGCAGAAATATTTGTATTTTCTTTGTATCAAGGGTTAAATGTGTTATAATATCTTGCTTATCAAATTTAATTTTTTAAAATAAAATTTATAAAATATAGAATAAAGGAATGATATTAATGTCAATAGGGATATTTGATTCTGGTCTTGGAGGACTTACAGTATTGAAAGAAGTAAGGAAAATATTTCCAAATGAAGAAATTTTTTATTTCGGTGATACTGCACGTGTTCCTTACGGAGAAAAGACAAAAGAGCTGATAATAAGATATTCAAAAGAAATAACTGATTTTCTTTTGACCAAGAATATCAATGTACTTGTGGTTGCATGTAATACAGCAACGGCACTTGCACTGGAAGAACTGAAAGCCGGTTATGATATACCGGTAATAGGTGTAATAGAGGCAGGAGTGAGAAGTGCACTTTCGGCAACTAAAACTAATGAGATAGGTGTAATAGGAACAAAAGCTACTATAAATTCCGAGAAGTATAAACAGGAAATACACAAAAGAAATAAGGATATAGCAGTGTATCAGAAAGCGTGTCCTTTATTCGTTCATGTGGTAGAAGAAGGACTTTTGGACGGGGAAATAATAGAAAGTATTATAAGACACTATCTGGAGGATTTTGATGATAAAGCAGATACTCTTATTTTAGGATGTACACATTATCCGCTTTTGAAAAAAGAGATACAAAAAATTTATCCGGATCTGAATCTCATAGATCCGGCAATGGAAACTGCACTTGATCTAAAAAAAGTGCTGGCGGAAAATAATACTGCAGAAAATAAAGGCGGTCATGTAAAATTTTATGTATCTGACGGTGTACAAAATTTCAGAAATATAGGCAGTATGTTTCTTGATGAAGAAATAGAAGATATAGAGCTGATAAAGCTCTGATATTATTTTTGTATGTTTTAGACAACGAAATATGAAGATAAGGAGTAACTATGTTTGAATATATAAGAGGAGAACTTGCAGTAAAAAAGATAGATTATGTGGCTCTTGAAGTAAACGGCATTGCATACAAAATATTTATCTCACTGAAAACTTATGACATGCTTACAGAGGATATTGAAAAATTATTTATTTACACTAATGTAAAGGAAGATGATTTTTCATTATACGGATTTAAGACTGAAAGTGAAAGAGAGCTGTTCAAAGCACTGGTAAGTATAAGCGGAGTGGGACCTAAGCTTGGACTGGCTATACTTTCCACATTTAATACAAAAGAAGTGATCGACATAGTAATAGAGGAAAATGCCAAGCTTCTTGTAAAGGTACCGGGATTAGGGCAGAAAAAAGCCCAGAAGCTGATTGTGGATTTGAAAGATAAGGTAAAGAAACTCAATATAATCGGAATTGCACAGGGCGGAAGCCATGATACAGCGAGCAGTGTATCCGGCACAAAGGCACTTATTATGAAGGAAGACTTGAAGCTTGCGCTTGAGTCTCTCGGTTATTCCAATGCTGATGTATCAAAATGGATAAAAGATGAGGAAATAGAGAAATATGAGCGTGTAGAAGATGCAATAAGAGATATTTTAAAAAAAATACAATCAAAATGAAATAGAAGTCTCTGGAAAAATTCAGAGATTTTTATTTTTAAAAAATTTTTTATTGATTTTAATTGAAAAATATATTAAAATAAATGAAAGAGGAGGGGATAATGAATAAAAAGGGGTATACAATAATAGAAATATTATTGTTTTTAGGATTGATCAGTATATTTTTTTGTTTTACGGCTTATTCTATGGAAAAGAGAAAAAGAGCCGAATCATTTGGTAAAGTAAAAACAGAGCTTACATTGTTTATAAGAAAGATACAGAAGTACGGCTTTCAGAGTGAAAATGAATATCAGCTGGAATTTAAATTTTCCGGTAAAAAGGTAATATTTAAGGAAAAAGACGGTGAGATATTAGAAGAATTAAGACTTCCGGAAAATATAGGTTACTTTTCAAATAATTCTGATAAAAAAGCTGATTTTATAAGAAAAACTACCGGAAACGGGAATTTTGACAAAGGATTTTCTGTATTTTTAGCAGATAGAAGCCTGAGGAAAATATATTATAAAATATCTGTAAGTACTGTAAATACAATGAAATATCCTGTAATAAGTGTGTATAAGGCAAAAAAGCCTGTGAAATCTGATGAAAACTATCTCAATTATAGTTTATGGAATGAGGAGCTGTAATGTCGGAGTTGATCAGGATATTTTCGGTTTTAATATGTGCGGTGCTTTTATACATGAATATTAAAATAACCGGTATTGTGCTTATTCTTTTGATTATTACAGTCATATTTTATTTCGTTATAAAGGAAAAAAATCTTATTTATGTTATTTTGCTGTTTATATTTTATATTTATCTGAATTTAGCCACTTATAACGGTGAGATAAGCGGTGAAAGAAAACTGTTTGTGAAGTTTGACGGGAGAACCGGTACTGTTTTAAGAATTGATAACAGATATACGGATAAAAGGATATTCATTAATAATACAGGTTATCCGTATGGTTTTTATACATTGACATATAAGATACAGCAGATAAAAAAGAAAAACGGGATATTTACAATAAATGGAAAGCTAAAAGAAATTAAAGAGGGAAAATTGAATTTTATCAGGAATTTTATGCTGCTGAAGCTGGAGAATGTTTTTGACGGAGAATATGATATCAGTGTATTTGCCAAAGCAGCGGTACTTGGAGAAAAAGGAAATATTGACGAGGAATTTAACAGAATGTTCAAAAATACAGGACTTTCACATTTGATAGTAATATCAGGACTTCATATAGGACTTATAATTATGGTTTTTCTGAAAATTTTTGAAAATACAGTATATTCATATAAAATGAAATATATACTGACATGGATTCTGCTTTCTGCTTATTGTGCGGTAATAGGATTTTCAGTTTCTGTGCTGAGAACGTATATTACCGGAAGTATTATGATTTTTTCAAATATATTTTTTGAGGAGAAGGACAGTAAAAAATCCTTTTTTATATCCCTGATAGTTACAGTTATAATTCTGCCTTATTCATTGTTTGATACCTCATTTCAGCTTTCATACGGTGCGGTAGGAAGTATTCTTTTTATATATCCTGTTTTTGAGAGACTGTATTCAGCTAAATGCAGAATAAAAGACAATTTTATCAACCATATTTTGAAAACGGTACTTTTAAGTTTTGTGATCCAGATAATGACATTTCCTGTATTTTTATATAATTTTCAGACAATACCTGTGTTTTCATTTATGTGCAATATAGTCGGAATACCTTTGGGAACTCTGCTGATACAGTTGATATTTCTGGTCTTGCTTTTGAATATTTCTGGGATAGAGCTTTTTAATAAAATATTTCTTTTAATAATAAAACTTATATTTAATGCTTTTGAGACAATTATATATTTTCTGGATAAAATTCCGCTGCTGCAGATAAATACTGAATTCCGGATACATTGGGTATTTATACTGCTTTACTATATTATAATTACAGCCGGAATACGGTTTTTAAGATATTATGAAATAAAATACGGCTATAAAAAACCGATTTCAATTAAGTGAATTATTTTTGTCAGTTGCCGTTATTTCTGATATAATGTAGAAAATGCAAAATAATTTTGGAGTGATAAAATGAAAAATATTATATTTGATCTGGGTAATGTATTAATATTATTTGATCCTTCGGGATATGTGGATAAATCAGTAAGTCCGGAAAAAAGAGAAAAGTTTTTGGATGTGGTTTTCAAAAGTGATGAGTGGAAAGAATTGGATTTGGGAACTCTTAGTTATGAGAATGCCAAAAAAATATTTAAAGAAAAGCTGCAGGACTGTGACAGTGAAGTGGATATATTGTTTGGGGATAATCTTTACGGTCTTTTAAAGCCTATAATGAAAAATACAAAGCTTCTGAAGAATTTGAAAAAAAACTATAATTTGTATATTTTATCGAATTTTCATAAGGAATCTTTTGAAACGGTGAGTTCAAAACATGAGTTTTTTGGTTACTTTGACGGGGGTATTGTTTCGGCATACCATCAGTGCTTAAAGCCTGATGAAAAGATATACAGACTTCTGATTGATAAATACAGTCTAAAGCCGGAAGAAACTTTGTTTATTGACGATCTGGCTGAAAATGTGGAAGCTGCAGAAAAAATAGGTATAAATACTATACATTTAACAGATTATAATACTCTTTCCGACAGACTGAAAAGTAAAAACATAATATTTTAGAATAGAGGAATAAAATGAAAAATTTTTATAAAAAATTTAAAGAGGCAAATCCGAAATTTTCAGGGATAAAGTTTCTTTTCATAGTAGTATTATTTGTTTTTGCAATTGGGAATACCTTCAGGTCGTTTGAGTTTTCCATAGATTATATAATTGTTTTTGCGGCATTTGTTATTGCAGCTGTATTACATGAAGTGGCACACGGATATGCAGCCTGCCTTTTTGGCGATGATACTGCCAAAAAAGCGGGAAGATTGTCTTTTAATCCTTTGAAGCATATAGATTTGCAAGGACTGCTTCTTCCGATACTTCTTCTTTTGTGCGGAGTAAAATTTCTGATAGGATGGGCAAAGCCCGTTCCCGTGAATTTTAACAGACTGCGTCCATACAGAACAGGATTTTTTGTAGTATCTGTAGCCGGAATTTTTGTGAATTTTGTTCTGGCAGCTGTTTCACTTTTCCTGCTTAGGACATTTTTTTCAGATTCATATCATATTTTTTATGAAGATATAATGGTAAAAGGAGACTTTTTACATGAGATAGTCGTAAAATTTTTTATATATTTTTTCTTTATTAATGTATTACTGGGGGTTTTTAATCTGATTCCCGTTACACCGCTTGATGGTGGAAGAATAGTATATTCTTTTGCTCCAAAACCTGTAAAGGATTTTTATGACAGAATTGAAAAATACGGTATATTAATAGTATTTGCCTTGTTATGGGCAGGTTTATTCAGTAATATATTTGAAAAAGTATTTGATTTTTTGATAAAGCTGCTTGGAGGATAAAATGAATACTGTAAAAAATGAAACCGTTATAGAATTTGAGGAAAAAAAATCAAAATTTATAGGCTATATAAAACCGGTAAACAGTGTAAAGGAAGCTGAAAAATTTATAAACGGAATAAAGGAAATACATCCTAATGCGGCACATAATGTTCCTCTGTACAGAGTGGTAGAAAACGGACAGGAGTATTTTAAGTATAATGATGACGGTGAACCAAGCAATACCGCCGGAAAGCCTATGGCTGAAATACTGAATATTCTTGATGTATATAATGTGGCATTAGTGGCAACAAGATATTTTGGCGGAATAAAGCTGGGAGCAGGCGGACTTATAAGAAATTATGCCAAGACGGCAAAACTGGCAGTAAATGAAGCCGGAATTACAGAATACAGGGAAAAGGCAGTTTTTATCCTTGATTATGACTATTCCATGACTTCAGATATGGAGAGCTTTTTTGCAAAAAATGACGTAAAAATAATTGAACAAAATTATCTTGGCAGAATATCCGTAAAAATAGAAACCGATAAAGAGCTGGAAAGTGAAATAGAGGCTTTAAACGGTGTTATTGCAGTTAAATTATAGTATATTGAAAATAAAAAAGTAAAATCAAATATGAGGGCTTCACTTTTTAATTAGATAACATAAAACAATATACCGGTTTTTATTTGATTTTTTAATTTCCATATACTATAAGGATATGGAGTGAAAATAATTTTTTTGAAAAAATTATCCTG
>JAITVW010000091.1 GCA_031285605.1 Fusobacteriales bacterium
TAAAAGCTACATCATGTGAATGGACTCCGTTTACATTAAATGCAATAACTCCTACTCTTTCCACGTTTTCTGTATGATATGTCGTAACAAACCCAAGATTGCGAAGTTCAAAAAGAGCCTTCATCTCCAAATCATGTTCTATTTTATTTATCTGATCATAGCCTATTCCGTTAAGATAGTTTATTGCTTCTGAAAGTCCGTAAGCTCCTTCCACATTCTGTGTACCACCCTCGAATTTATTAGGTATTGGTGCAAAAGTGGAATTCTGCTCAGTTACAAATTCTATCATATCTCCGCCGAATAAAAAAGGCGGCATTTTTTCAAGAAGCTGTCTTTTTCCGTATAAAATACCTACTCCCATTGGAGCAAATAATTTATGACCGGAAAAAGCAAGAAAATCAATATTGCTTTTTAGTACGTCTATCGGAAAGTGCAGTAATGCCTGTGCAGCATCTACCAATACATATGCACCGTTATTATGTGCAATTTCCACTACCTCATCTACCGGATGAACCACTCCTGTTACATTGGAAACAGCTGAAAAAGCCACCAGCTTAGTTCTTCTGCTTATCTTATACTTAAAATCATCCAAGTCAAACTGACCGTTTTCACGCAGATAAATATACTTTATTTTTGCCTTTTTCTTTTTAGCTACTATCTGCCATGGTACTATATTGGCATGATGATTTGTAATGCCGAGTATTATTTCATCACCTTCATTAATAAATTCCAGACCGAATGAATAAGCCAGCAGATTTATAGATTCAGTCGTACTTTTGGTAAATATTATTTCCTCTTTTTCTTTTGCATTTAAAAATCTCTGCACTGTTTTTCTGGAATCCTCAAAAATTCTTGTGGAATCCATAACAAGCTTGTAAGAACCCCTTCCGGGATTTCCGTTATAGTTTTTATAGTATCTCTCTATACTGTCCAGCACAACCTGAGGTTTTTGCGAAGTTGCGGCAGTATCAAGATAATGCAGATTTTCATCATCAAAAATTGGAAATTCTTTTTTTATTTCCATATTGAGCTCCTTATATTCTTTTTTCCAGTTCTTCCAGCAGTTTATTTTTCATCTCTGTGTCATCTATACTATTTAATATAGGCTTGAAAGAAGATTCTATTATAAGCTTCTTGGCATTATTTTCCGAAAGACCTCTGCTCATCAGATAGAACAGCTTAGCTTCATCTATTTTTCCTATGCTGGCAGAATGTTCACCTGTTACATCATCCTCATCACAGAATAATCCGGGAATAGAATCAGATCTTACACCTTTGTCAAGCAGAATTGCAAATTCTCCTTCTCTCCCTGCCGAACGGACTGCTCCCTTTTTAAAATAAAGATTTCCTCTAAAAACCTTTCTTGCAGTATCCTTTACAGCTCCTCTTCCTTCTATTATCCCTGAAGTATCTCTGCCTCGGAATATTACAGAATATTCAAGGTCTGCTTTTCTGTCTTTATCAGCAAGATATCCCGGCCATATTTCTATTTTGGCACCGTCTTCCTCAAGATAGCTTTTATTGCTTACTGCATTTACCTTTGCTCCCATTTCCATGCTGTAAATTGCTGTATCGGCATTTCCGAAAATCTCGGCTTTACTTCCTTCAAAGTTATAACTCTTCAGATTCAGATTCTGTATTTTAATAATCTTAAGCTTTGAATTCGGTTTCGCTATTATTTTGATCATTCCGTTATGATATGCTTCTGTATCATCTTCCGAATTATAGTTTATAATAACTGTTCCTTCTGAAAAGTCCTCTGCTACAATTACGTTATAATCAATAAGCAGATTATTTTCCTTATTAAAATTATAATTGATACATACTGTACCTTCCAGCTTCTTTCTTTCACTTATATGAATAAATTTCCCGCTGTTATAAAATGAAAACATCTGTGAGTTAAAAAACTCATTTAATCCGTATTCATTGTCATTATTATATTTTTCTATGTCCTGAAATGCTTCATTTATGTCTTTTACTGTTAATCCGTCCTGCTCTGTATTTCTTACAGAAACTCCGCCAAATTTTTTATAATCTTCCGGAACCTCTACATTATGACTGATTCTTTTCCATTTCGGCGCTGACAAAGCTGAATATTTTCTAAAATTATCTATCCTGAACTGATAATTATCAAGTTCTTTTATATTATCTTCGTTAAACATCTAAGTGTCCTCCTATCCTATAGTACCTTCCAGCTCCAGCTCTATTAATTTATTTAACTCTACTGCATATTCAAGCGGCAGTTCCTTAGAAATCGGCTCCACGAATCCTCTTACTATCATGGCTTTTGCTTCATCCTTGCTGATACCTCTCGACATTAAATAAAAAACAGCTTCCTCGCTTATTCTTCCTATCTTGGCCTCATGCCCGATATCTATATTGTCATTATGTATTTCTATAACAGGTATAGTATCTGATCTTGATTCATTATCAAGCATAAGTGACTCACACTCTACTGTAGACTTACATCCGTGTGCATCAGGCGCCACTCTCAGAAGTCCCCTGTACAAAGCCGTACCTCCGTTTTTGGAAATTGACTTTGAGTGTACATTGGAAGTTGTGTACGGTGCTGCATGTATTACTTTTGATCCTGTATCCAGATACTGCCCTGTGGAAGCAAAAGTAATTCCTGTAAATTCACATCTTGCACGCTCTCCTTTAAGTATACTCATGGGATAAAGCATTGATACTCTTGAACCGAATGATCCTGATACCCATTCTATTATTCCGTCTGCCTCTACTGTTGCTCTTTTGGTATTCAGATTGTACATATTTCTTGACCAGTTTTCTATAGTCGAATATCTTAGTTTTCCGCCTTTTTTTATAAATAATTCCACTGCTCCTGCGTGAAGTGCATTTTTCTGATATTTTGGCGCCGAACACCCTTCTATAAAGTGTAAATCTGCACCTTCCTCCACTATTATCAGCGTATGCTCAAATTGTCCGGCTTCAGCGGCATTTAGTCTGAAATATGACTGCAAAGGCTTATCTACTTTTACCCCTTTCGGAACATATACAAATGATCCCCCTGACCACACAGCCCCGTGCAGTGCAGCAAACTTATGATCATTCACGGTTATAAGTTTCATAAAATATTCTTTTACTATATCTTCATGCTCTCTAAGCGCTGTCTCTATATCAGTATAGATAACTCCCTGTTTTACCAGCTCTTCATGAATACTGTGGTATACCACTTCAGAGTCATACTGTGCTCCCACTCCTGCGAGTGACAGCTTTTCAGCCTCAGGTATTCCCAGCCTGTCAAAAGTATTTTTTATATAATCAGGTACATCATCCCATGAATCACTCATTATTTTGCTGTCAGGACGCAGATAGTGAATAATATCATCTATGTCTAAATCGGACAGATCAGCACCCCATTCAGGCATAGGTTTGGAATTATACACTTCGAGCGACTTTAATCTATGCTCAAGCATCCATTCAGGTTCGTTTTTTTCTTTGGAAATTGTTCTTATTATTTCCTCTGTCAAACCTTTTTTAGTGGTAAATTCATGCTTCATTTCATCTTTTATATCATAAACGCCTCTTTCAATATCGGCAATATAAGTTTTCTTTCTGTCTTCCAAGTTATTCACCTCTTTTTTAAAGTCCTAGTTCTTCCTTCATTTTTTGATACCCGTTTTTCTCAATATATTCCACCAGCTCTGTCCCGCCGCTTTTTACTATTCTTCCATCCATCAGTATGTGGACAAAATCAGGTTTCAGATAATCAAGGACTTTATTATAATGAGTTATTATAAGAAGTGCGTTATTATCATTTTTCAATTTTTGTACACCCTCGAAAACTATCTTTGTAGCATCTCTGTCAAGTCCTGAATCTGTTTCATCCAAAATTGCCAGCTTTGGTTCCAGAACCGCCATCTGAAGTATTTCGTTTTTCTTTTTTTCTCCCCCTGAAAAGCCTACATTCAAATGTCTGTCTGCATATGCAGGGTCTATATGAAATCTTTCCATTTTTTCTACTAATTCCTGATGAAACTGCATAAAATATTGTTTTTCTCCTGATACTGCTTCTTTTGCAGCTCTCAAAAAGTCTTCCACAGTAAGTCCCGGTATTTCTTCAGGATACTGAAAAGATAAAAACATTCCTTTTTGTGCTCTTTCATCCACAGAAAGATCATTTATTTCCTCACCGTCAAATATTATATCCCCGCCTGAAATTTCATATTTAGGATGTCCGACCAAAACACTTGCCAGAGTTGATTTTCCGGCTCCGTTAGGTCCCATAATAACATGTACTTCCCCTTTATTTATATTAAGGTTCAATCCCTTTAAAATTTCTTTATCTTCAACTTTAGCTTTTAGTTCCTTAAGCTCCAATAAACTCATTACAACCTCCATAAATAATATATATACAACTATTCTACTATATAATACCAAAGTAGTCAATAATCAAAATTATTTTGGTTTCAAAATATTTTGATTCAAAATATTCGATATCAATCCTATATTAAGTATTCAGAATATAAAAATGTAATAATTATAATTTATTTTTTTATAAGTTTTTATTTATATATTTTTTTATATCAAAACATGCTGTTATTATATAAATAAAAAAAACCATGAATTAATATTTTAATTTTCTATGATTTTTTCTGATATTGGGAATATTTTTAAAAATTCTTGTCTGAAACAAAAAAGATATATTTTTCTATATAAAATAAAAATCAATAAAGGTTTATTAAATAAAATTTCTGTTTCTGGCTTATCTGTTTATGAGAAAGTATTTTAAATACACAGGATATTTATTTTTTATTTGATCTGCAAAGTAATTTTTCAATTTTATTTATTTCTCAAAAATAAATTTTTTATATGTTACTGCTCTATTTTTGTTTATCTTCTTTATACAAAATAACTGTAGAAACAGCATACTCCTTACTGTGTGATATACTGATCTGAAATTTCACGCCTTCCATTATTTTCTCCAGATCATTATAAAATTTCAGATAAGGTTTGCCAAGTTCGTCATTGTATATTTCTATATCTACCAGATTGAATCCCCTGAAACCTGTTCCTACAGCCTTGGATACAGCTTCCTTTGCTGCAAATCTGCCTGCATAGCCGGGATATGGATTTTTACGCTTTTCCACATGCTCTATTTCATGTTTGGTAAAAACCCTTCCTTTAAATGTCTTTACATTATTTATAGCATTTTTTATTCTCTCTATTTCTATTATATCTGTTCCTATTCCTATTATCTGCATAATTCTGTCCTCTCGGCTAAAAAACTTTATTTATTATTAATAGCATACACTATATATTTCTTTTTGTTTAGATTTTTCATCAGCAATTTTAGAAAAAATAAAGTTATTTCCATAATATAATTTTATTTAATTTCAATACATTAACTTTAAATTTACTTTCCTTATTATTAAGAAAAACCGAATCAAATGATCCGGTTTTCTCTATATTAATTTTGTGAGTAATCAAGTGAAGCCAATCTCTTATAGTAATTCCATCTGTCCTGAGCATTGCTTTTATTTTGTGCAAATAATATTTTTGCTTTTTCAGGGAATTCTCCTGCAAGAATTGTATATCTTCTTTCTCTTTTCAGATAATCTTCAAATTTATCCCAGTCAGGATCCTTACAATCTATTTGCAACGGATTCTTACCTTGTTCAGTTAATCTTGGATCAAATCTGAAAATCGGCCAGTATCCGGCTTCTGTAGCTAATTTTTCTTCTGTCTGAGATTTTCCCATACCTTCTTTGATTCCGTGCGCTATACATGGCGAGTATGCTATTACAATTGATGGTCCTGGATAAGCCTCTGCTTCTTTGAATGCTTTTAGTGCCTGATTTTGATTTGCACCCATAGATATCTGAGCTACATAAATATTTCCATAAGTCATAGAAATAGCTGCCAGATCTTTTTTCTTAGTTGGTTTACCAGATGCCGCAAATTTTTCTACAGATGCTGCAGGTGATGATTTAGATGCTTGTCCGCCGGTATTAGAATAAAGCTCTGTATCCAGTACAAGAACATTTACATCTTCTCCTGATGCAAGTACATGGTCAAGACCTCCATAACCTATATCATATGCCCATCCGTCTCCTCCGAATATCCATTGTGATTTCTTAACAAGATATTGTTTTAGAGAAAGAATTTCTTTTGCTCCCTGTCCGCTTTCTTTTTCTAATAACGGAAGTATTTTATTTCTTAATTCTTTTGTTTTATCTCCGTTTTGTTTGTTTTCTATCCATTCTTTATATAATCCCTGTAATTCAGGAGATACTTCATTCATAGTATTTGCCATTACTGCTTCTATTCTGTTTCTAAGAGTTTCTACTCCTAAAAACATACCGAATCCGTACTCAGCATTGTCTTCAAATAATGAAGATGCCCAAGCCGGTCCTTCTCCGTCAGCATGTGTAGTATAAGGTGTTGCCGGTGCAGATCCTCCGTAAATAGAAGAACATCCTGTAGCATTTGCTACCATCATTCTGTCACCGAATAACTGTGTAACTAATTTTACATATGGTGTTTCCCCGCATCCTGCACATGCTCCCGAAAATTCAAATAACGGCTGTGCAAACTGTGAAGATTTTACATTATCTTTCCCCATAATATGATCTTTGTAGCTTACTTTATTAAATAAGTAATCTGTATTTTCTTTTTCGCCTTTATCCATTTGTGATTCGATAGGCTCCATTTTAATAGCTTTTCCTTTTGGTGCAGGACATACGTTTACGCATGATCCGCATCCTGTACAGTCTAATGTAGAAACCTGTATTTTATACTGCAGACCTTCAAGTCCTTTACCCATAGCTTTTATAGTTGTTAATCCTTCCGGTGCAGCTGCAAGCTCTTCTTCATTAATTAAGAATGGTCTTATTACTGCATGAGGACAAACAAAAGCACACTGGTTACACTGTATACAGTTTTCAGGTATCCATTCAGGAACATTTACCGCTATTCCTCTTTTTTCATATGCAGTAGTTCCGTTTTCAAACGTTCCGTCTTCATATCCTAAGAATGCTGATACCGGTAAATCGTCACCTTTTACTGCATTGATAGGTTCTGCTATTCTTTTTACGAATTCCGGTTTTCCGCTGTCTACTATTTCTTTATCTACAGGAAGATTAGACCATGCAGGATCTACTGTTACTTCCACAAGTCCTTCTGTTCCTTTGTCTACAGCTGCCCAGTTCATCTTTACTATATCCTGTCCTTTTGCACCATATGTTTTTTCGATGTATTCTTTCATGTATGTTTTAGCCTCTTCATAAGGTATTACATTAGTCAGCTTGAAGAATGCGGACTGCATAATTGTATTTGTTCTGGTACCTAATCCTACTTCTTCTGCCATAGCTGTTGCATTTATAATATAAAACTTTGCTTTTCTGTCAGCAAGTAATTTTTTAATTTCATTCGGCAGATGCTCTACTACTTTATCTGCATCCCAGATACTGTTTAGTAAGAAAGAGCCTCCTTCTTTAAGTCCTGTCAGCATATCATATTTCCCTAAATATGCAGGAACCGAACATGCCACGAAGTTAGCCTTTGTAACTAAGTATGTCGATCTGATCGGATCTTTACTGAATCTAAGGTGAGATCTTGTTACTCCTCCCGATTTCTTAGAATCATATGCAAAATATCCTTGTGAGTACAGAGATGTTTTATCCCCTATAATTTTAATTGAATTTTTGTTTGCTCCCACTGTTCCGTCTGATCCCAGTCCGAAGAACAAGCACTCTGTTACATCTGCATTTCCTGTGAAAACAGGTTCAGCAAGCGGTAATGACGTAAATGTAACATCATCTATTATTCCTATAGTAAACTGATCTTTTGGTTCAGGCTGCTTTAAGTTATTATACACTGCTACTATCTGTTCAGGAGTAGTATCTTTTGAAGATAATCCGTATCTTCCCCCTACTATGACCGGAGCATTTTCTTTTCCGTAGTAAATAGATTTTACATCAAGATATAAAGGTTCTCCTGTAGCTCCGGGTTCTTTGGTTCTGTCTAATACTCCCAGACTTTTTACACTCTTCGGCATTGCGTCAAAGAAGTATTTTTCTGAGAATGGTCTGTATAGATGAACACTTAGTAATCCTACTTTTTCACCTTTTGATACTAAAAGATCCACTGTTTCTTTTATAGCTTCCGTTACTGATCCCATTGCCACTATTACGTATTCTGCATTTGGGTCTCCATAATATACAAACGGTGCATATTCTCTTCCAGTTACTTTTGAAATTTCCTTTAAATAATGATTCATGATATCAGGTACTGCATCATAAAATTTATTTTGTACTTCTCTTGTCTGGAAATATATATCATCATTTTCAGCAGTTCCTCTTGTTACCGGATGTTCAGGATTTAATGCATGTTCTCTGAATCTTGTCACTGCTTCCATATCGATTAAGTCTTCATATACTTTATAGTCCATTACTTCTACTTTTTGTATTTCATGTGAAGTTCTGAATCCGTCAAAAAAGTGTAAAACCGGAACTCTTGATTTTATTGCTGCTAAGTGTGCAACACCAGCCAAGTCCATTACCTGCTGAACTGAACCGGTTGCCAGCATTGACCATCCGGCCTGTCTTGCAGAGTAAATATCAGAATGGTCTCCAAAGATTGACAAAGCCTGAGCTGACAGTGCCCTAGCACTTACATGCATTACTCCAGGCAATAATTCTCCGGCTATTTTATACATATTAGGTATTTTTAAAAGTAAACCTTGCGACGCTGTATAAGTAGTCGTTAACGCTCCTGATTGCAGTGATCCATGTACAGTTCCTGCTGCTCCTCCTTCTGACTGCATTTCCGCCATTTTTACCGGTACACCAAACAGATTTTTCTTTCCGTATGCTGCCCATTCGTCTGTGTATTCAGCCATTGGTGAAGATGGTGTGATTGGATAAATTCCGGCAACTTCTGTAAATGCATATGATGCATATGCGGCTGCCTGATTTCCATCCATAGTTTTCATTACTTTAGCCATTTCTTTTCCTCCCTAGATTTATATATAAAAATTATTATACGTTCATAAAAATGATACTACTAATTTTGTCGTTTAGTCAAGCAGATTTTTTGCTCAAAACCTTTGTTCTGAATACTTTGAAGCATATATATTTTGAAGTTCAAAGCATTTATTTTCTAAAAGCCAGATATTTAGAGCCGCCTAAAAAATCTACTTTGTTAATTTCTTAACTTTTTTCTTACTTTTACGATTATACTTTTTTTTTATAAATAAACCTAAATGTATTTATTTGATTTATGCTTTAAAATTTAGTATAAATCCGTCAATCATTAATTGTATTAAAAATCTGCAAATCAAAAATTCGTGAGTAAAACCAGCATTTAATACTTTTTTTCCTCACGTTTTGTCTGAACCGGATAAAAATCAAATTTCTAAAGACTTATTGATGTAATTATATCTTATATCAATTAATTCATTGTACAATATTTCACGAAAAAATTCAAAAAAATTTGTATATAGAAATATTTTATGCAATATCTGTAATAAAAAATTAATTCAGACCTATTTTTTGTTTTTACAAATTATTCTATTCTTATTTTAAACTTATATTTACCTTAGATAATATTGACATTTAGCTACTTATAATTTAAACTTATTATACAATATGCAAAATGGAGATTGTACCAAAAAATGTACAGGAAATAATCGGAGGTATTTTATATGTATTTTAAAAAGTCACTTTTAACAATGGTGTGTGCTTTATTTTTATTCAGCTGTTCCAATTCCAAAGCAGACAGCCAGACCGCAATAACTTCTTCCAGTCTTGCAGTGTCCAAAAATGCTGTTGAAACACAAAATGAATTTGTTGGTGTTTCTAATAAGCTTAAGGATTCTGTAGTCAATATAAGAACTAAAAAGACCGTTTATGTGAATTACTACAATCCTATTGAGCAGTTTTTATACGGAAGATCGGAGCCAAGAACCGAAAAAAAAGAATCCGGTTCACTTGGTTCAGGATTTATAATATCTGCAGACGGTTATGTCATGACAAATAACCATGTGGTAAACGGAGCCGATGAAATTTTTGTAAAATTCTCTGACGGAAGAGAATTAGAGGCAAAGCTTGTCGGCAATGATCCTGAGGTTGATATAGCAATATTAAAAATACAGTCAAAGGAAACATTTAAACCGGCAGAGTTCGGAAATTCGGACAATATAAGTGTCGGCCAATGGGCTATTGCTTTTGGAAATCCTCTTGGTTTAAATGATACTATGACAGTAGGCATAGTGAGTGCAAAAGGAAGAAGCTCATTAGGAATTGAAAAAATAGAGAACTTTATACAGACTGATGCTGCAATAAATCAGGGAAACAGCGGCGGACCTCTTGTTGATATAAGCGGGAAAGTAATAGGGATTAATACTGCCATCTATTCTCCTTCCGGAGGAAGCATAGGAATCGGATTTGCAATTCCGGCTAATCTGGCTGTTAATATCAAAGATTCCATAATAAGAACAGGTAAAGTGGAACGTGCATTTTTAGGAACAGAGCTTCAGGATCTGAATCCACAGCTGGTTAAACAGTTTAATTTATCTACTTCAAACGGAGTTCTTGTTACAAATGTAACTGAAGGTTCACCTGCAGAAAAAGCCGGATTAAAATCAGGCGATGTTATTACACAGCTGAATGATTCAAGAGTTAACAGTGCAAGCCAGCTGGTAGCACAAATAGCATCTTTAAAAGTAGGAAGCAATATTTCCCTTACTTATATAAGAGACGGTAAAACTTATAAGACAAGCACAGTATTAAGCAAAAGAGCTGAAACAGCTGTTTCGCAGACAGCAGTATTTTCAGGTCTGTCACTAAAAGCCCTTACTAAACAGGATATTCAGAAATACGGCGGTATGACAGGACTTGTTGTCACAAACGTAGCCGGCAATACAGAAGCTGCAAAGATAGGTATACAGCCGGGAATGATAGTCAGAAGCATAAACAGAGTTTCTGTTAATTCATTGGAAGATTTCAAAAAAGTATATGACCGTATCCAAAAAGGAGCAAGTATGTTGATTTTAATTGCTACTCCTAACGGCTCACAGTACATAACATTAAAAAAATAATAAAGCATACACAGCGGGTTTTTACCCGCTTTTTATTTTTTCCCCGTAAAAATTTATAGAAATATAAAAAAACAGAAGACGACTGCCTTCATTGATTTCGTAGAAAAGTCAAAAGAAAAACTGAAAAAATTTGATTTCAATTTTAGAGATACTGCTAAATAAGTCCGAAATCAGATTTGAAGAATCCAATGAAGAAACAGTCTCATTTTTGCTTATTACCGCACCGATGTCATATAATTTTCTCAAAATAAGTATATTATTAGTAATATCACCTTCCTTATCAGAATTCTGCTGTGTACAATATGATAACTGCATGTTCACTTAATTATGCTTTTTTTCTATACTTAAAATATGTTATAATTCAATAAAAAACACAGGGAGTCGGTATGAACCATTATTATTCGGAAAAACCAACATCAAAATCTGATATAAAAGAAATAGAATTTCAATTTTTAAATAAAAACTTTACCTTTTTAACTGACAGCGGAGTATTTTCAAAAAATAAAATAGATTTTGGAAGTGAACTTATGCTGAAAACCTTCCTTAAACACAACAGTCTCAAAGAAGGAAAATTTCTTGATATAGGCTGCGGTTATGGTCCTGTGGGAATTATTGCCAAAAGCTTCGTTCCGGGTCTGGATATATCTTTATCTGATGTAAACGAAAGAGCACTGGAGCTTGCCGAAAAAAATATAAAGCTTAATAATATAACAGAGTATAATATTATAAAATCCTATATTTTCGATAATATTCATGAAAACTTTGACTGCATACTGTCTAATCCTCCGATACGTGCAGGTAAAGACATAATTTTCAAGATTTATGAAGAATCATGGAAGCATCTTAATACCAATGGTGTGTTTTATTGTGTACTACAGACGAAACACGGTGCTAAAAGTACATTTAAAAAACTGGAAGAAATTTTTGGAAACTGTAAAACACTTAATATTGATGCAGGATACAGAATTTTATTCTCACAAAAAAATACATAAACAGACATTGCAGATTTTTAGATATATAACAGCTGATTTAGACATAATATTCAATTGAATTAACAACTAAAATATGATAAAATATTTTAAGATTATAAAAAAAGGAGTGTTTTTATGAATTATCGTTTATCAAATGAAGGTGCTTTTCCTTTAGTTTTGGTTAATTTAAATGCCGATGAAAAAATCATAATAGAGAGCGGATCAATGGTTTATCACAATGGAAAGGTCGCTCTTGAAGGAAAAATGAACAGTAATGGTTCGGGCGGAATAGGCGGACTTCTGAAAGCTGCGGCAAGATCGGTAGTCAGCGGTGAAGGATTTTTTATCACTACTGCAAAGGGTACTGCTGATAATGCATTGATAGCAATCGCGCCGGGATCAATCGGGCAGATTAAAGAACTAAAAGTAGGAGAATCAAAATGGTGCATTAATGACGGAGCTTTCCTTGCATGTGACAGTTCAGTTACATACAATATGAAGAAACAATCTGTAGGCCGTGCTATTTTCGGAGGTACAGGCGGATTTTTCGTAATGGAAACAGCAGGTAAAGGAACAATGCTGGTTAACGGATTCGGAGATATCATAGAAGTAGATCTTGACGGTTCAAGTCCGTTTGTAGTGGATAACTTTCATGTGGTAGCATGGGAAAGTACACTGGCATATAATATTAAAGCTGCTTCCGGTATGTTTGGATTTACTACAGGAGAAGGTGTGGTAAATGAATTTACCGGCAGAGGAAAACTTCTCGTTCAGACAAGAAATATTTCAGGACTTGCAGGATTGGTAAAACCTTTTATTCCTACAGGAAAATAACATAAAAATACAAAAAGGGTTAAAAACCGAAAAAATCCATCAACAAACAAATATCCGCTGCAACATATAAGGAACTTATCAAAGTTTTCGTAGAAAAAGGTTCAAATTTTGCATAGAGCGGATTAATTATACTTGGATAATAATAGAACTAATACTAAATTCAGCCGATCTCCATATTTTACACAGACACAAAAAAAGCAGAACATATTTTTTATGCCTGCTTTTTTTATGCTTTAAAACCAATAATTCCACATCTCTTTTTCATGAATAACTGCCGCCGAAGTTTAAGGCAGTTCTTTTTTACTAAGTACTTATACCTTCCACTAATTGTCTGATGACAAATATTTTAGTATAAACATAATATTGATATAAACAACCTTATATAAATTTTCCTCGTTAATATCGAATTTTTCAGTATGATGTGCATGATAAGCCCCGTCTATAAGACTTTTTGAACCGAAAAAATAATAAAATCCGGGTATTTCCTTTAGGAAATAACTAAAATCCTCACCTATCATCGTGGGTCTGTCCAGAATTTTATATTCATTTTCCGGTATATTTTCTCTAAGGACTTCTATGAATTCTTTCACAAGATCCCTATTATTTTCTAAAACAGGTGCTCCATAAATGTAATTATAATCTATATCAACTCTGTAAGCTTTTGCTGTATGATATGCTATTTCTTCTATTCTGTTATTAATATAATTTCTTATATTTTCATCAGTACATCTTACAGTTCCTTCCAGCTCTATACTTTTTGGAATTATATTGGCTGCAGTTCCTCCCATTATCTTTCCAAAACTGACAACCGCACTCTCCTTAGTGTTTATTTCCCTGCTTACTATACTTTGCACACCCAGAAGAATTTCTGCAGTTGCTATAAAAGGATCTCTTGCCTTATACGGCTCTGCTCCGTGAGATTCTTTTCCCGTCATTTTCAGACTGAAAGTATCAAGACTGCTCATAACCTTGCAAAATCCAATTCCAAATTCCCCGTCTCCTAACTCGTCAAATATAGATCCTATATGTGAAGAAAAAATAACATCAGGTTTAATATCTTTAAACAAATTTTCTTTCAGCATCTTTTCAGCTCCGCGGTATCCTTCTTCACCGGACTGAAATATAAACATAACGCTGCCATCCAGACTATCCTTAATCCGGTTTAAAATCCTCAAAGTCAAAAGCATTACCGCCATATGGCCGTCATGACCGCAGGCATGCATATTACCGTTATCCGAAGCAAAGCTCAGCCCTGTTTTTTCTCTTATAGGCAAAGCATCCATATCACTTCTTACGGCAATTATTTTTCTTCTGTTTTTTCCTTCTATCAAACCGTAAACTCCATCTACGGTTTTGGTTTCTCTATATTTTATTCCGGAACTATCCAGTTCCTTCTTTATATATTCTATTGTTTTAGGTAGTTTTAATCCAATTTCAGGTATCCTGTGCAAGTTTCTTCTATGTCTAACTAAATCTTCTTTAAAATCCTTGATTATTTTCTTTATCTGATGTTTATCTGTCATTTTTTCACATCCTGAGTTATAGATTGGAATAATATAGTTCTTTTGCTGCATATAATTCTACATTTTATAAAGCACCTGCCAAACAAAACACTTACTAAATTTATAGGCCTCCTTATTTTTCACGATTAAAAGTTAATGATATGGTTAATCAAAACCTTGGAAAACTCTTCCTCACTCTCCTTTCATCCTGAAATTTTAAAGTGCTGTTTTTATATGCCTGTATCTCTTAAATATTTCATCGGCAACACTGCTGTTTTTCAAATAAATATCTAAATTAATAAACTCCTTTCTGATTTTTATGAAACAAAAATAATTTAAAACTCCAAAAAGCAGAACACTTACTTGCTGTCCTGAGATGAGATTACTTCTTTTATTAAATTCAGACATAGTTCTGCCGTTTTTATATCTTTTCTGAAATAAGCAGGTTTCCTACACTCATATATTACCTTAAAAAGTATAAAATGCAACTTATAAAAAATATATAGTATAATAAATCTAATATATAAAAAATCCATTAATGAATTATTTTCATAATCAATATGATTGTTTAATGGAAGACTGTACAAAATATCCTGTTGATATTATGAATATTTTGACAGCCTTCATTGTTTTTTCATCTAAAACATCTATGCTTATTATTTTTCGGTAAGCCAGTTTATAATATTCAGCCACAATTTATCATAATATTTCCATTCCACAAATTCCATTGATCCCCAATGAGGAGCAAAATCAGATGTGAATGCCAGACTTTTTCCTTTCCCGAAATTTCCTGCGGCTATAAACGGATCTCCGTTTATTTCCGCAAGTATTTCACCTGTTTCACTGCATCCTGTTGTTTTATTATATCCGAGAAAATATGGAAATTCCTCGTCTATTCCTTCAAAAATCTTATGTTCCTTTACTTTTTTCGGATTTACGCCCTGAGGAAGTTCCTGTCTGTCGTCTTTATCCAGAAGCTTTACAGGCAGTATATCCTTAACTGCCGTTTCACCATATCTTGTTTTGGCATCTATCCCTGTAAATGACATATATCCTCCTATCATTACAAATGATCCGCCTTCATTTACATATTCCTTCAGCAGCTCACATCTGTTAGGAATCTTCATTCCTTTAGCAAATACCTGATCAGGAAGAAGAAGAGTATTTGATCCTATATCAGAAAGAAATACCACATCATATTTTTTTAGTTCTTCAAGAGTTACGGGAAATTTTTCCGGTGCAAGATGATTTGGTATATAATCTACCTCTACCCCGTTTTTCTCCAGTCCTTCTTTAAACCATTTTACCCCTTCTTCATATTTGCTTGTAGTAAATGTATCAAAACCTTTTATGTGAATTGTATGGCTTGTCCATGATTCACCTGCTATTAATATTTTAGCCATTCTGTTTCTCCTCTCTTAAAAACTCATAATTAAATCTGCATAGATTTTTATATATTTGAAATACTCATCTATACTTATACTCTCATCTATACTGTGACAATCCACAAGCCTTCCGGGCCCCAAAATAACAGTAGGAATATTTCCAATATTTTTCAAAAGTCTTGCATCATTTCCCGCTAATCCTCCGTTTATTGGAATATCAGCGGTTTCATTTGCTTTTTCATGGACAAATTTCACGAATTCATCCGAAGAGTCCATTTCAAAGCCTCCTCCCAGCTGATAAATCTCTACTTCAGGCAGATTATCCTTTAAGAATTCATCACCCTGTGAACGTAAAAATATCCGTCTTTCAAATTCCTGTTTTACTTGTGAAAAACTCATAATTCCGGGTAAATAATGGACACAAACCTTGAATTCACAAAAATCCGGCACAGTGGAACCGGCAGTTCCTCCGTTTATCACACCTACATTTAAAGTCGGCGGAGGCAGTAAAGGATGTTTATACTTCATAAGCCACTCTTTTTCCAGTTCACCGAGCTCATGAATAAGACTTACAGCTTTTTCTATTGCATTTACACCATTCCATTTTCCTGCTGAATGAAGGGCTTTACCTTTTACTGATACTTTGAAAAATACAAATCCCATATGAGCTGTATGAATCTCATTATCAGTCGGTTCACATACTACCGCAGCATCTCCGGTATCTTTATTCATCATAGCTGTGATAGTTCCGTTTCCTCCGCCCTCTTCATCGGCTACAGACATTATTTTTACATTACACGGCAGTTCAAGACCGGAATCCTTTATTAATTTTACTGCCATAATTCCAGCCATAAGCCCGCCTTTCATGTCCGTACTTCCGAGTCCGTATACTTTTCCGTCTTCCTCCACCGGATCCAGCGGATCATGCTTCCATGCTTCTTTTTCACCATAAGGCATAGTGTCTATATGACCGTTAAATATAATTGTTTTGTCTTTTTTCCCTTTAAAATCACCTATTATATTGTATCTGTCCTTATTGTTATGTCCGAGATTTCCTTCATTATATGTTTCATATGCCTGTTTTAACAAAGCTTCATTAATATCTTCCCTTTTTATTTCCGCTCCAAGAGCGCCAAGAAGCTTTTGAATGTACTCCTGCCCTTCCTTTTCCTTTCCTCCGAGTATTCCGTGTCCTATTGTTTGTGTATCTATACTGAGAAGTTTTTTCAGGTGTCCAAGATACTCTTCCTTTTTGTTATTTAATGTTTTTTCTAATACATCAAGCATACCTTTCTCCTTTTAAATTTATCTACCAAAAGCCTTAATTTTTTCAGTGTCGAAACACTGGTTTTCTGTTTTTTTATAAATAAACATTATTTATATAATTTTAAAGTTTCGTATACTATATTCCAAAATTTATCAAAATCAAGTTTTACTGCTACATCTACATTCGGCTCCTTTTTAAGTATCCCAAAATAGTCACATAGTGTTCTTCCGTAAGAATCCTCACTCTTTAACTCTATTTTACAATACATAGGCTTTGTTTCTATGCATGAAGGATCTATCAGATATGCCACTGTAGTAGGGTCATGTACCGGAGGTGCACTCCATCCGAATACATCATGCTGTGTTTTGGTAAAAAATTCCATTAAATCCACAAATAATTTTGATGCTTTGTTATTCAGACTCCCTATTTTTTCGACTACTTCTTTTGTTGCAAGAGCCTGTCTTGTAAGATCCAGACCCATCATTACCACGGGAAGACCTGAACTGAATACTACATATGCAGCTTCAGGATCGGCAAAAATATTAAATTCTGCAGCAGGTGTACTGTTCCCAAGCTGATATGCCCCGCCCATCAATACTATTTGTTCTATTTTTTCTTTGATACGCGGTTCTTTTCTTAGTGCCATACCTATATTACTAAGCGGTCCTGTAGGTACCAAAGTTATTTTTTCATCTGATCCCAGCAGCTTTTCGATAATATAATCCACTGCATGCATTGTTTCGCCTTTTTTTGTTATTTCCCCGAAATCCGGACCGTCCAGACCTGTTTCACCATGAATATCATCTGCTATTACCTGTTCCCTTACCATAGGCCCCGGCATTCCTTTATACACAGGTACATCTATCCCAAGATGAGAACATACCTTCAAAGCATTGTTAAAAGTCTTTTCCAGTGTCTGATTCCCTGCAACTACAGTAATTCCCAACAAGTCTATTTCCGGGTTAAAAGCTGCCAGCATTATTGCTACAGCATCATCATGTCCGGGATCTACATCCAAAATTATCTTTTTCATTAAGCCTCCTAGTGTTTTATCTAAATTATATTCAAAATAATTAATCCTTTATATTATCAAAATTCTTATCTTTGTTTCTGCCTTTATATAACCGAAACATAGATATACTAAAATTCCGGAATTTTCTCTGATTCATTTAAACAGCCTGACTTCCCTATAAATCAGCTGTGTTAATTTATTGCACTCTTCATCTTTTTATTCTTTCTTTGTTTACTTATCATGGAAATTGCCAATATAACAACCGTAGAAAGATAAGGTATCATAAGTACAAACTGCGACGGAAATCCGTAAGCCTGAAGTCTGGCACCTATGGAATCCGCAAAGCCGAAAATGAAACATCCTATTGTAGTGAATACAGGATTTGCATTTCCGAAAAACATTGCCGCTACTCCCATAAATCCTCTGCCGTTTGTCATATTTTCCACGAACATATTAGAATAACCAAGGGACAAATGCGCTCCCGCAAGTCCTCCTATTACTCCGGATAAAAGTATTACCTGAAATTTTCTTCTATATGTATTTATACCGGCTGTTTCTGCCGCTTCCTCATTTAGTCCTATACTCCTTGTTCTTAATCCCCATATTGTTTTATATAATACAAACCACATCAGTACAACAACCGGAACTATAAGAACCTCCATCAGAGAGTAATTATTGAAAATACTGTTCAACATCGGTGATTTCTCCAAAAAGACAAAATGCATCTTCGGCATTGGTGCTATTTCTGCCGAGTAAAAACTTCCCGAAGCTTTTAAAAGTTTCTGTAACAAAAATCTTGTTAAAGCAAGTACCAAAAGGTTTACAGTCATACCTACGGCAAATATATCGCCTTTATACTTTAGATGAGCCAGACCTATGATTACAGCTACCAAAAGACCCACTGCCACTGCAGCCAGAACCGCAAGAATCCAGCTCCCTGTGAGAAAACTTATATATACTGCCATAAAAGCACTCATCAGCATTATTCCTTCCACGCCTACATTCAGTATATTTGCCTGCTGGGTTATTACTGCTGAAAAAGCTGCAAGCAGTATAGGAGTGGAAGCTCTTATTGTGGCATGTATTATTGAATAATCTATTATAGAAGTTAATCCTTTCATTTTTCTACTCCTTATTCTTTTTTTTCTTGCTTTTTATGAAACTAAATAAAGTATCCATCGTGGCAAGCAGTATAAATAATGCTATCAATACGTCTATCAAAGACTTTGGTACTCCGGTATATCTTTCCATTCCCAGTGAACCACTCTTCAGCGCTGCTATAAACAGGCTCAGAACAGGGAGTGCCGCAAGACTTCCTTTTGCTATCAATGCTGCAAGCATACCGTCTCCTGCTATATTTAATGAAAAGTTATCCAAAAATACTCCGTAAATACCCATTACTTCTATTGCTCCTGCAAGTCCTCCAACAGCCCCGCTCATCAGCATACCCAGTATCATTACTTTTTTAGGTCTTACCCCTACATACTCTGCGAAAAAAGGATTACTTCCCGTATTTCTCATTTCAAATCCAAATTTAGTTTTTCTTATAATAAAATATATAAGGATACATACACCTATTGCTATAAACAAACCTATATTTGCCCTGCTGGGTTTTAGTATTCTCATTAAAGAAGCTGTTTTTTCTATAGGCGGAGTCTGAGAAACACCTGTATGACCCGACAGCGGATAGTTTACCAAATAAGAAGTTATATAAATCGCCACATAGTTCATAAGAATCGTAACACACACTTCGTTTACGCTGAAATATGCTTTTAGATACGCAGGTATGAATGCCCATGCAGCTCCTACTATCATTGCAGCTGCAAAACATAAAATTATATGTATTACACTCGGCATTCCTTTCAGGCTGTACCCTACCCAGGCTGCAGTTACTGCCCCAAGATAAAGTTCACCTTCTACTCCTACGTTAAAAACTCCTACTTTGGCTCCTACTATAAATGCCAGACCTGTAAGTAACAGAGGAACAAATTTCTCCAGAGTCGAACCCAGATTAAAGTTTCCGACAAATGCTCCCCTGAATAACTGAATATATGCTTCGACAGGATCTTCTCCCATTATGGCTATAATTATACCGCTTAAAAACATACATACAATAATGGAGATAAATATATTTATATACTTATTTTTCATATTCATGAGCTTTATTTCCTCCTGTCATTAGAAATCCCACATTCTCCTCTGTAGCCTCTTCTGCATTAAGAATTCCCGCTATTCCGCCTTCATACATTACAATTATTCTGTCAGATAGAGACATTACTTCTTCCAGCTCGGCTGAAACCAGTAAAATACCTTTTCCTCTGCTCTTATACTCGTTTATGTTTTTTCTGATAAATTCTATGGAACCAATGTCTATTCCTCTCGTAGGCTGTGAAGCAATCAGAAGATCAGATTCACTTCCCAGCTCTCTTGCCACTATTATTTTTTGTGCATTTCCTCCTGACAGACTTTTTGTGCTTATTTCAGGATTACCAGGACGAATATCAAATTTCTTTATTGCTTCCACAGCGTAATTTCTTATTTTTTCATAATCCAGCAGAACTTTTCCTGAAAATTCTTTTTTATCAAATCTTGTAGCAACGAGATTTTCTTCTATATTCATATCCCTGTTAAGACCTCTTTTGTTTCTGTCTTCAGGAATATGTGATATTCCTATATCTCGAATTGTCTTTACCGTTTTATTTTTTATATCCTTACCTTTGAATGTTATATTTCCTTTTTCTACTTCTCTTATACCTGTTATGGCTTCTATCAGTTCGCTCTGGCCATTTCCGTCCACTCCGGCTATTCCTACTATTTCTCCTCTTTTTACCTCAAATGAAATACCTCTGATCTTTGCAAGCTCCCTTTCACTGGAAACATAAATATCGTCCACTTTCAGCAGTGTTTCTTCTACCTGCGGCTTTGTTTTCTCTATATTCAGAAAAACCTCACGGCCTACCATCATTTTAGCCAGTTCTACAGGATTAGTCTCATTTTTGGCAATAGTGTTTATATGCTTGCTTTGTCTCATGACAGTTATTCTGTCACTGATTTTCATTACTTCATTTAATTTATGAGAAATAAAAATTATAGATTTCCCGTTATTTTTCAGATTTTCCAAAATCACAAAGAGCTTTTCAGTTTCCTGAGGCGTAAGAACTGCTGTAGGTTCATCCAAAATCAGAATATCCACACCTCTGTAAAGTGTCTTTATTATTTCCACTCTCTGCGCTTCTCCCACTGATATATCCTGAATCTTTTTATTAACCTGTACATCAAGGTTATATTTTTCAATATATTCCTCTATAGATTCCTTTGCTTTGGCAAAGTCAATTCTGTCCATTGATTTTTTTGGTTCAAAACCAAGTATTATATTTTCCAGAACTGTCATTTCCTTAACCAGCATAAACTCCTGATGCACCATTCCTATCCCGAGCTCTATTGCTGTTTTGGTAGAGTAGTCATCATAAACTGTTCCCCGTACTTCAAGAGTTCCCCCGTCTTTTGGATAGAGACCGTATAAAATTTTCATCATAGTGGATTTCCCGGCTCCGTTTTCACCTATAAGCGAATGAATCTCACCTTCATATAAATCAAAAAATCCGTTTTTTATTGCTGAAATACTGCCGAATCTCTTTTCTATGTCTTTCATTAATACAATCTGTTTTTTCAATTCTTTT